>CAMTFT010000240.1 GCA_947071365.1 uncultured bacterium
GTCTTTCAGTATATCATTATTTTATCAGGAATTCAACTGTGTATCACATCTCCGGCACCGGGGTCGGCCTTGCGTTATCCCAGACGGCGCTCACATCAAACAGATCACTCAGCATATCCGGATTGTAGTACATCCGGTAGCCATCCAGATTCCGTCTGCCCTGCCGCATATACGTGTCGCCGAACTGCACCCAGTTCTTTGAAGAATCCACATTGCAGAAAATATTGAATCCCTTTTCTTTTAAATACGTAAAATACTCATTATCGCTGGTATACGGCTGCCAGTCCCCGATGTCCGCACCAAACGCGAAAATAATAACATCCGTGTCCCCGACCACCGTCTCCACATTGTTCAGCCACCGCTCTGTATCCTGCTTCACGCCGTCAATTCCCTTGTTAAGCGGGGAAATGTGGCCCCAGGTGTGGCTGGCGAACTCCCAGCCTTCCTCCCGCATCGCCGCAGCCACCTTTTTGGCCTCATCGACCTCGTTCTGCCATGCTGCCTCATCAAAGTCGGGATGCTCGTCAAAAAACTTCTGCTGATACTCTGTGACTCTGCCTGCCTCCTTCGTCCGGTATACCTCGTCCGTGCGGTATCCCAGTACGCCTTCGTATCCGGTCAGAGCTATGATTCCCTTATGTCCATGATAGGAAAAATCCGGGTGCTCCTTTACAAAGGTATCGATCCAGGGAACCATATCATAGTCCCCCACCGAAATACTCCCATCATCCTCCACATACGTATTTTTCACATCGCCGTTCTCATCCACGATCAGCTTCTGTGCAAATCCGTCGCCATCCATGTAATGATAGTAGCTCACATCGTCCTGCGAAAGGACAAAGGGCGTCTTTCCAGGCGGAAGGCGAATTTCACCCCGGGAAACCGTACCATCGCTGTTCACCGTACACATGTCATGAAGACTGACCATTACGTATCCCTTTTCGTACATGGCCTCCATGATGCCTGTAAACTCGCTCATCGTCGTCATGACCTGATTGTATCCGGCCTCCTTGCTGTCGCCGTCAAAGGCTTTCGCCGTATCCTTCACCATCGTATGGAAAAATACGTGGGTGATCTGATCCAGCGGGTACGCTGTACACGTGGATCTCATGTTTTCGTATCCGGCCACTGCATTTTGAAGTGTCTGGCTGCTGGTATAACCCTCCGCGGACTGCAGATATGTGATCGCACCATCGTAATCATACTGAGATGCCAGCCTGTCCGCGTAAGCGATCAGCTCCTCCTCCGTGCCTGTGGCCGCCTGCGCACCACCGGAAGTATCCGCAGACACACTGCCCTGCTGTCCTTCCTGGCTGTCCGCACCCTGCAGCAGCTTTTCATTCACCTGCCTCTGCGGCTTATCCTTCTTCGTCAGTTCCGGTATGGCGACCTCCTTGATCAGAACCACCGCCAGAATAATAACAATGAGCGTCAGAAGTGAAATAATACATTTCACGATCAGTTCATTTCGCCTGCGTTTCTGACGCCTCTGCTGAAGCTTCAAATCCCTTTCTTCCATAAATATACTCCTCCAAAACGTATGATACTGTCAGTATCCGCCGCTGCCGGAAATTTATTCCCGCGAGCAGCAAACCAGGCAGCCATGCTAAGTGCCCTTTGGGTATGCATAGATATTTGGCGACTTCCACCGCTTATATCTCCGGCACCGTAGCCGGGCGAAGCGGATCCCACGCCTTTGAAACGTCAAACAGGTCGCTGAGCATATCAGGATTGTAGTACATCCGGTATCCGTCTATGTTGCGCCTGGACTGACGGACATAATTCGGCTCCACCTGAAGCCAGTGCTTCGCGGAGTCCACACCGCAGAAATAATCAAAACCGCACTGCTTGAGGTAATCAAAACGTTCCCCGGAATATTTATTTGCATCCCGGATATCCCCGCCAAAGGCATAGATCAGCGTATCCGTCTCTCCTATCAGCGGCTCCACCCATGTCTCCCAGCGGTCTGTATCCCGCTTAAATTTGTCAGACGCAACGCCGTTCACCTCGCTCAGGTTCTGGTGTCCCCAGGTGTGGCTGGCAAATTTCCAGCCGTTTGATTTCAAAGCCTCCGCCACTTTTTTGGCTTCTTCGCATTCCTTCTCGAAAGCCGCTTCGTCAAACCCGCCAGGATAAGAGTCAAAGAACATCTGCTGCTGTATCGTTACGCGGCCATCCTCCTTTGTCTTATAGACCTCATCCGTCCGATAGCCGAGAATCCCCTCATAACCGGTCAATGCTATGTAACCTTTTTCTCCGTGATACGAGAAATCGGGATGTTCCTCCACAAAGCGGTCGATCAGCGGCACCATATCATAATCTCCCACCGAAACGCTGCCGTCATCCTCTATATATTCGTTCTTCACATCGCCGTTCTCATCCACGATCAGGCGGCTGGCAAAACCATCCCCATCCATATAGTGGTAATAGCTCACATCGTCCTGGGAGAGCACGAAGGGGATCTTGTCCGGCGGAAGCATGATATCCCTTGTGGCAAACGTCCTGCCGCCGTTTCCGTCATCCGTTCCCGGAGCCAGCTCATCAATAAACACCATCACGTAGCCCCGTTCGTACATTTGCTGGATAATGCTGTTGAATTCGTACTCCGTCACCATAAACTGATTATATCCGTTCTCGTATTCATCACCGTCAAATGCCTTACTGGCATCATGGATCAGCGTATGGAAAAATACGTGCGTCACCTCTGCAGCCGGATACGGAACACACGCTGCCTTCTGCTCTTCAAATTTGCTCACCGCAGCCTGGTATTCTGCGTTTTCCGCATATCCTTCCGTCCCCTTTAGCAGCTCCATCGCACCGTCGTAATCATACTGAGTAGCTTTTAGCTGCGCAGCCTGAAGGATCTCCGGCGAAGCCGCCACTGATGATTCTGTGCCGCCGTCTCCCGAACCATGATCGTCTGACCCGTTACCGGTATCTGAACCGCTGCTGCCTGGGTCATGATCGCCTGACCCGTTACCGGTATCTGAGCCGCTGCTGCCCGGGTCATTTTTGTCCGAAACGCCGTCTCCCGAACCGATGCCTCCGCCTGCATTGCCATCCTCTGCCCCCGATCCGTTACTTGGATACACCTCTATGATCTGACTGTTCTTTTCTCTGGCTGCCATTCTCTCACGGCCAGTCTCCTTCGTCCCGTATCCCAGTACGATTTCATATATGATTGCTGCTATAAGCAACACCGTAAGCACGCCCAGCGCCACGATCAGCACCTGCATCTTTCTTGCGTTCTCCTGCTCTCGCCGGCGGTTCGAGCCTGTAACGCTCTCGGCCGACCTGCGAATGCTGTCCGACCCCTTCTCCAACTTATCTCTCAAAGGCTTCAAACGCTCCGAATCCCCCAGAGGTGTACGCTGCTTTCTCCCCGCAGCTTTCTTCGAATCCTGATCCTTCTGCGGCGCCGCGCTTTTCTGTCGTATCTCTCCCCGTTTCGCTTCCCGCCGCTCCGGCTGTCTCACCTTCTGTGGCTCTGCCTGCCTCGCTTCCCGCTGCCCCGGCTGTCTCACCTTCTGCGATTCTGTCTGCCCTTCTTCCTGCTTCTCTTCCTTCACCTGCTGCGCCGCAGCTTTTCTCTGCGCCTCCGCCCGCATTTTTCTTCTGTATTCAAGCTCTCTTCCATACCCGCTGGACTCCCCGTCATAGATCCGCGGCCGACCTGCCTCTTTCCTCTTCTCTTCCATTTTACTGTCACCCCTGCTCCCATTTTTGTCAAAATCAGACAAAACATATATAGATAGCATAGTTGATTGGCCACTTTTTGTCAATCAAGCCAGACATCGTATTTCCTTAATTTTGAATGAAATTTTAGCAGCGCATTCTGCACCTGATACAATTTCTGCCAGAATCATTCTTTACTAAATTTATTTCCAATGGTATGATAGTGAAAAAGCCCCGGAGGAGACCATTGGTATGAAATGGGAAGAGAAACCGTATCATTCTCTTGATTACGAGATGAAGCAACGATTCGGAGAAAAAGTTTACCGCCTCGCGTTGAACGGCGGCATGACATGTCCCAACCGCGACGGAACCATCGGCCGGGGCGGCTGTATTTTCTGCAGCAGCGGAGGCTCCGGTGAGTTTGCCGCCCGCGCATCCCTCTCTGTCACAGAGCAGATCGCGGTGCAGAAGCAGATGATACGCCAGAAACGCCCCGTTCGGAAATTTATTGCCTACTTTCAGGCATATACCAACACCTACGCACCGGTGCCTGTCTCTTATACACATCTGACGCTGCCGACGACTTAATAGGTGT
>CAMTFT010000241.1 GCA_947071365.1 uncultured bacterium
TCACAATTTGACCACATATTCATCACAATTTTGTCAAAAGACGCGCATATACTGAGGCCATAAAAACAGAGGAGGGATTTTTAATGAAGAAAAAAACTTTACTTTCATTATTGTGTGCAGGTGTACTGACTGCTGGCGCTATCACCGGACTTACCGGTTTTGCAGATAAAGACGATGTTCCGGAGGTAACAGAGAAGACAGGAGAATATACGTTACTGTCCACAGCGGATGTGGAGCAGGCCGAGGTGAAGACGGACGGTACGATTACAGGTGTATCTGACGTAGCAGCCGAGGTGATGCCGGCAGTCGTATCTATTACGAACAAATCAGTGCAGGAGGTACAGGATCTGTTCGGTATGTACGGAATGTATGGCTTTGGTCATGGACGTACGTATACGTACGAGCAGGAGAGCTGTGGTTCCGGTATCATCATCGGACAGAATGACGGAGAGCTTCTGATCTGTACGAACAATCACGTAGTGGAAGGCGCTACGGAGATCACCGTCGGCTTTGTAGATGATGAGGTATATGAGGCGGCTGTAAAGGGTACGGATGCAAGTAATGATCTTGCGGTCGTAGCGGTAAAGCTTTCTGATATTTCAGACGATACGATGGATCAGATCAAGGTGGCGCAGATCGGCAATTCCGATGACCTTCTGGTAGGAGAGCAGGTAGTTGCCATCGGTAACGCTCTGGGATACGGTCAGTCTGTTACGACGGGTATCGTCAGCGCACTGAACCGCAGGATACAGGCTGACGGATATGACAATACAGAGCTGATCCAGACGGATGCGGCGATCAACGGCGGTAACAGCGGCGGAGCTCTTCTCGATATGAACGGCCATGTTGTAGGTATCAATTCCGCAAAGATAAAGGAAACAGGCGTAGAAGGTATGGGCTATGCCATCCCGATTTCCTATGCAAGGCCGATCCTTGAGGATCTGATGAATAAGAAGACGAGGACAGAGACGGTAGCCGAAGAGGACAGTGCGTATATCGGTATCTCTGGCGAGGGCGTTACAGAGGAGATGGCATCCCTGTACGGTATCCCGAGGGGAGTTTTCATCACAGAGGTTGCGCAGGACAGTCCGGCGGCTGAGGCGGGGCTCCAGAAGGGCGACATCATCACGAAGTTTGACGGCAGCAGTGTTTCCTCGATGGAGGATCTTCGGAATACGCTGGCATACTACGCAGCAGGTGAGGAAGTCAAGCTGACGGTGAGCACGGCGGATGATGGTGAGTACAAAGAAAACAAGGTGGATCTGACACTGGGGGCGCTGGAGGATTACCGGTAAAAGAGAAAATACGTTATCTTGATAACACTTTAGCGTATTGGTGCAAAAAATAATTGCCAAATCACGCATGACATTGTATAATAATGTCGCATGTGTGCAACGGAGCAGACAGAAGCGGTCCCGAGGCATAGCCTGCGGGACGTTTTTGTCGTCATGCATCCGCCGTGTTTCATGATGTGATATTCGGGCAAAAGATATCAGATGGATTTTTCCGCATTCTGTGGATTCTGGTTTTTGACTATGGTATCATGACATTTCTGGCGGTGAGGAGAAATCGTAGCGGGATCATCCGCTTGCTCCGTGCAAATCTATTTCAGGCAAGGGGGCCAAATATTTATGTCATACACAGAAGAGATTTATGACCGCGTCGTAGCGCAGAACCCGGGCGAACCGGAGTTCCATCAGGCAGTTAAAGAAGTGCTTGATTCACTGAAACTTGTAATTGACGCTAACGAAGAGAAATACCGTGCAGCCAGTCTGCTGGAGAGACTCGTTGAGCCGGAGCGGATCATTTCCTTCAAGGTGCCGTGGGTAGATGACAACGGCAAGGTACAGGTAAACAAAGGATACCGCGTACAGTTTAACAGTGCGATCGGACCGTACAAGGGTGGTCTGAGATTCCATCCGTCTGTAAACCAGGGTATTTTGAAATTCCTCGGATTTGAGCAGATCTTCAAAAACTCTCTGACAGGTCTTCCAATCGGCGGCGGCAAAGGCGGCTCCAACTTCGACCCGAAGGGCAAATCAGACCGTGAGGTTATGGCATTCTGCCAGAGCTTTATGACTGAGCTTTCCAAATATATCGGAGCTGATCAGGACGTTCCGGCCGGGGATATCGGTGTAGGCGGAAGAGAGATCGGTTATCTGTTTGGTCAGTATAAGAGACTGCAGGGACTGTATGAAGGCGTTCTGACAGGAAAGGGACTGACCTGGGGCGGTTCTCTCGTACGTACGCAGGCTACAGGTTACGGCCTTGTATATATTCTGGATGCTATGCTGAAGGATCATGATATGGAGCTGGCAGGAAAGACAGTTGTCGTATCCGGTTCAGGAAACGTTGCGATCTATGCAACAGAGAAGGCACAGCAGCTTGGCGCGAAGGTCGTTGCCATGAGCGATTCCAACGGCTATGTTTACGATCCGGAAGGCATCAAGCTTGACATCGTAAAGGATATCAAGGAGGTTCGCCGCGGACGTATCAAAGAGTACGCAGAGAAGGTAGAGAGCGCTGTTTACACAGAAGGCAAGGGTATCTGGACTGTTAAGTGCGATATCGCTCTTCCGTGCGCAACGCAGAATGAGCTGAACCTTGAAGATGCGAAGACACTGAATGCAAACGGCTGCGCTGTAATAGCAGAGGGCGCAAACATGCCGACGACCCGCGAAGCAACAGACTTCATCCTTGGATCAGATATGCTGTTCCTGCCGGGCAAGGCTTCCAATGCAGGTGGTGTTGGTACTTCCGCACTGGAAATGTGCCAGAACAGCATGCGCATGAGCTGGACATCTGAGGAAGTGGATGCAAAGCTTCAGCAGATGATGAAGGACATCTACGCAAAGATCTCCGATGCGGCAAAACGCTACGGTGTAGAAGGCAACTACGTAACAGGTGCGAATATTGCAGGCTTTGAGAAAGTGGCTGATGCAATGCTGGCACAGGGTACGGCGCTGTAAGATTTACAGAATTAAATATAGAAGAATGAGATGAGGGTGCCGCAAAATGCAGTTGGGACACAAGCTCAGGTATTTGGCCGAGTGGACATGTACCATAACTTGTGGCTTTCTGCTATTTTGCGACACCCTCATCTTTTATATAGTATTTGCTGCAGGAAAGGATTGTGTACTGTTGCCCACAACCAGCTGTGTGGAAAAACGGATCTCGCGATTTCCCAGGTTGTTTTTGGCTTCAATACGTTCGATGATAAGTTCCGCCGCCCGTACCCCCATAGCAGTGGGAAACTGATCTACGTAAGTAGGCTGCATAGACATGAGGTTGTGGTTCGCAATCGCGCCAAAGGAGCACAGAGAGAGATCCGATGGAATAGAGATATTAGCATCATGATAATATTGCAATGCCCCCAGTGCGAGCAGGTTGTTAGCTGCAATAATGGCTGTGGCGCCGCGTTCATATAAGATCTTTGCGCCCTCCATTCCGCTGGAAAGCCGGGCAAAATTACCATTATACAGATAAGGATAGGAATCATCTATGGAAATTCCGGCGGCACGCATAGCGCTTGAAAAACCGCCGAACCGCTCCTGGTTGGAAGATACATACGGTTCACCGTTGAGCAGGGCAATTTTGCGGTGGCCCAGCGTAAGAAGATGACGAGTCAGCTCCTCCAATCCGGCAAAATTGTTGTTGTCAACGTAATCACCTGTGAAGCCCGGGTTTGGAATCTGACGGCCCAACAGGACGATGGGCAGTTGTTTGCTGATCGTGGTAATAAAATCATTATTTTTTCCGCTGACGTTGATGATTAAGCCGTCAATTTGTTTTTCGCGCAGCAATGTGAGATACCGCATCTCCCGTTCCTGGTCCGCATCGGTAGAGCATACGAATAAATTATAGCCGTACTGATTCAGCACGTCTTCTACGGCGCGCATCACAACCGTAAAGAATATATTGGAAATGTCAGATACCACAAAGGCTACCGTCCTGGAGCTGTCTGACTTTAACGTGCGCGCAGCGGAGTTGGGATAATATCCCAGCTTTTCGATCGCGCTGTTTACACGTTGGATCAATTCATCTTTTACTACACAATTTTTGTTTAAAACTCTGGATACTGTGGCGATGGAAACGCCTGCCTCCTGTGCCACTTCTTTGATCGTTACTTTTCCCATATAAAAATGAGTCCTTTCCTTACTGTCTTTATAAACTGAAAGCAAAACTACGCAGAAACACTTGAAAAGGTTTACAAGGATAATATCTGTCTCTTATACACATCTGACGCTGCCGACGACTTAATAGGTG
>CAMTFT010000242.1 GCA_947071365.1 uncultured bacterium
GATGTAGCTCCGTCTCGTGGGCTCGGAGATGTGTATAAGAGACAGTCTCCCGCCTTTTCGCTTTCACAGCAACAGTCTTTACAAAAGTATATCATCTGCTCTGACCATAGTCAAAAGCATATTTCATTTCCCGAACGGCGAATCCAATGAACTGATACGCGTAAAAACATGAATTTCAGATAAGGTGTTTACTTTTTGTGCGTATGCATTTATTATGAAAGGGTAATGAAAGAATAATGTTCCGGCGGGCTGTATTTGAAAATTGCCGCCGGAACAGGGAAATGGAGGCAGCACCATGCCGGCGATTTATGCACATGACCGTTTCGGAGCGAAGGTATCCGAAAGAATAAATGAGGAATTAAAGGAAACGATAACAAAGTATTATACACAGTATCGGATTGGCCTGCAGGGCCCCGACATCTTCTTTTTTTACAGGGCCTGGGGCAAAAATAAGGTGAACCAGTACGGCACTCATCTGCATGCGGTTTCCGCGTACCCATTCTTTGAACACGCACTTCGGGTAGTGCGCCATGCGGGACGTGGCAGCAGGGAATATGCGTACCTAATGGGCTTTATCTGTCACTACATTCTTGACAGTGAGTGCCATCCGTATGTTGCGCAGATGATTGAGGAGAGCGGCGTACAGCATCTTGAGATAGAAGAGGAGTTTGAGAAAATGCTGCTTCGCATGGATGACCGGGATGCAATATCGTATCCTTTGGCCGATCTGGTGCCGTCAGACCGGGAGACGGCAGAGGCGATCGCACCGTTTTACGCAAAGGGCATCACACCGGAGATCACCCTGCAGTCTTTGAAGGATATGAAGCTGGTCAAACGGTTGTTTACGCGGCCCGGCGCAGCAGGGCAGTTTGCAGTCAATACGGCAATGAAGGCGATGGGGAAATATGACAGGATGAAGGGACTGATGAATCAGCGCCGGGACAATCCGGCCTGCCAGGAGAGCAATCAGGGGCTTTTATCAAGATTTGAGAATGCAGTTCCCGTGGCGGTCCGGATGATAGAAAGCTTTGATGAGACGGTACGCGAAGGCGGAAAACTGGATGTACGGTTTGACAGAACTTTTGAGTAAGTGGTATTTTGGCGTTGGGCGCTATGTGTTTTGGGAATGAAACGTATTTCGTGCGGGTTTGACACAGGAATGAATGGAGAGAGTTATGAGAGAAGATAAGATGACAAAGCTGGAAAAATATTGGATTTTGTATGATGTGGGTAACTCTGCTTTTACGATGCTGGTATCTACGATCATACCGATTTATTTTAATTATCTGGCGGGTAATGCCGGTATATCGGAGGTGGATTACCTGGCATACTGGGGATATGCCGCTTCGGTGGCTACGATCATCGTGGCGTTGATCGGCCCGGTGCTTGGCTCGATTGCAGATACGCAGAATTACAAGAAGCCGCTGTTTACGATCAGTATGATGGTGGGTGTGCTGGGCTGCGCCGTTTTGTCGCTGCCTACTTCCTGGATTGTGTTTCTGGCAGTCTTCGTGATTGCGAAGGTAGGCTACAATTCCAGCCTGATTTTTTATGACTCCATGCTGGTGGATGTGACCACAGCGGATCGTCTTGACATGGTTTCCTCCAACGGATACGCCTGGGGCTATATCGGAAGCTGTGTTCCGTTTGTCATTTCCCTTGTCTTTGTATTGATGTACGATAAGATCGGGATTTCCATGGGAACGGCCATGACGATTGCCTTTGTGCTGAATGCAGTGTGGTGGCTGGCAGTGACGATTCCCCTTTTGAAAAAATATGAGCAGAAAAATTATATTCAGATGCCAAAGCATCCGATCCGCAACAGCTTCCGCCGACTCGGAGCGACGCTGCGGGATATCAGCGGGCAGAAAAATATTTTTATGTATCTTCTGGCGTTTTTCTGCTTCATTGACGGAGTATATACGATCATAGAGATGGCGACGGCGTACGGCAGTGCATTGGGGCTGGATTCTTCAGGACTTTTGCTGGCGCTTCTGGTGACGCAGCTTGTCGCTTTCCCCTGTGCGTTGATCTTCTCGAAGCTTTCGAAGAAATACCCGACAGACCTGCTGATCAAGGTCTGCATACTGGCGTATACGGGTATTGCGCTGTTTGCGATTCAGCTCGACAAGCAGTGGGAGTTCTGGCTGCTGGCGGTGCTCGTGGGAATGTTCCAGGGAGCGATCCAGGCATTGTCCCGTTCCTATTTTGCCCGTATCATCCCGCCGGAAAAATCAGGAGAATACTTCGGAATTTATGATATTTGCGGAAAGGGAGCCTCCTTTGTCGGTACGATGCTGGTGGGATTCGTTGCACAGCTTACGGGCATGATGAATATTGGCGTGGGGGTTATTTCCGTGATGTTCATCATCGGATTTTTCCTGTTCTGTAAGGCGGCGAAGATGAACCGGTAGCGCGGCGAAGATAAAATGGTAGTGCGGCACGTAAGAGAGGGCGTTTGATGCCCGGACAGTTGGAGAAGAACGTACGATGAAGATGATCATTTCTCCCGCAAAGAAAATGCGGACAGATACGGATACTTATCCGGTCAGGAGTGTACCTGTTCTCCTGGATCGGACGCGGCGCATCATGGATTATATGAAGGCGCTTACATATCCGGAGGCAAAAAAGCTCTGGAAGTGCAATGATAAAATTGCGAAGGAAAATTTTGAAAGATTCCGGTGTATGGATTTGACGAAATGTCTGACTCCGGCAATCATTTCATATGTCGGAATACAGTATCAGTACATGGCACCGGGGGTCTTTTCGAAAAGTGAGTTGGAATATACAGAGGCGCATCTGAATATTTTGTCCGGATTTTACGGGGTGCTGCGTCCCTTTGACGGCGTGACACCGTATCGGCTGGAGATGCAGGCGAAGGCGTGCGTGGAGCAGGCAAAGGATCTGTATGAATTCTGGGGAGACATCATCTACCATTGTGTGATGCAGGGTAATGATGACCGCACGGTGATCAATCTGGCCTCGAAGGAATATTCCAGATGTGTCGAGCAGTATCTTACCGATCAGGATATATTTATTACGTGTGTGTTCGGTGAGCTGTCCGGGGGAAAGGTGATACAGAAGGGAACTCAAGCGAAGATGGCGAGGGGCGAGATGGTTCGGTACATGGCTGCTCATCAGGTGGAAAAGACTGAGGAGCTGAAGCAATTCTCAGGGCTGGGGTACGCTTTTGATGCGGAGCGCTCCGGTGAGAGAGAGTACGTGTTCCTGAAGTAGACCAGCAGCGCTGCCAAAAGGAGACAGTGTCGCGGGAGATCAGGAGGAAAAGGGAGATAGCGCTGCCGTGGCGGCAGAAGGCGGTGAGACAGAATAGATGGATAGTCTGCTGGATCCTGTAACGACCAACAGTGGCTGTGGCCGGATTTAGCGGGGAGTATTCCTGTACTGTGTCGGCGTGCTTCCGACAATACGGTGGAAGGTCTTCGTGAAGTAACTGGGGCTTTCAAATCCGCAGCGGCTGCTGATTTCCAGGATCGAAAGATCGGATTCCCGGAGCAGGATGCAGGAGCGGGCGATCCGGTAGTGGATCAGATACTGGATGGGAGAGAGATGCAGCATTCTTTTAAAGCAGCGCAAACACTCTCTTTCACAGATGTTGGCATGAGATGCCAGCTCGGCAACGGTGACAGGCCGGGCGTAGTTTTCCTGCAGGTATAAAAGCATCTGCTTGATGCGGTCGCTCTCGGAGGCAGTGGCGGCAGAGGATTCCTGCGAGGGGGCATTCTGGTAGCAGTACAGATCAAAAAATACATCAGATAACAGGTTGCGAACAGTAAATTCATAGCCTTCCGGTTTGTTTTGACACAGCCGGGAGGCTTTTTTGATGCGTCCAAGGATCTCGAAATGCCAGGGCACATTTTTGCGGAGTACCAGCGTCTGAAAGGCATCCGGAGCCATCAGCGGCTGCATGTATTTCTGATAAAGAATACTGTCACGGGAGCCGTAAATGAGGCGGCCGTGGAAGACGAGATCGCTCTTTTTGCAGGTATACTCCGGGACTGCCTCTGAGGTGTGGAGCGTTCCGGAATTCAGAAAGATCCCGTCGCCATCCTCCAGCAAAAAGCGGCCCTGGGGAGTATTGTACCAGACGGCGCCGTGAAAAATATAGGTGCATTCATATTCCTCGTGCCAGTGCCAGGGCACCTGAATATCATGAGATGCATTGTAGCAGGCCTGTCTCTTATACACATCTGACGCTGCCGACGACTTAATAGGTGTA
>CAMTFT010000243.1 GCA_947071365.1 uncultured bacterium
ATGTAGCTCCGTCTCGTGGGCTCGGAGATGTGTATAAGAGACAGCTATTATTTTTCTTCAGAATACAGAGGATGAAAAAATGACAGAGACAGATAAGGATAAGGTTTGCGGAACAATTTATAAGGAGGGTGAGCAATTGGAGAATTATACCAAGTATAAGTTGAAGAGTGACGACGAGCTGAAGTCATTACTGGCCGATAAGGATAATCTGTTCATCGTTGCCTGCAACAAGTGCTTTAAGGAATTTGAGACCATTGACGAACCAGATTGTGAAGAACTTGAGAAAATTGTTTCCGAATGCGGAAAAACAATTACGGGTAGTGCCAAGGTCGATTTTTTGTGTAATAAGATCCAAACTGAGAAAAAGCTGCAGGACATGATTCCGGAAGGTACGGAGAATGTTCTTGTGGTTTCCTGTGGTCTGGGAATTCAGACTGTTGCTGATCTGGCGGGCAAGCCGGTATATGCGGCCAGCAATTCACTGAATTACAGGGGACATCACGGTATGGCTCTTACAAAGAAGAGCTGTGATGCATGTGCGCAGTGTTATCTGAACATCACAGGCGGTGTCTGTCCGATCGTTGACTGTTCAAAGAGTCTTGTCAACGGACAGTGCGGCGGCGCGAAGGATGGAAAGTGTGAAGTGGACAGCAGCAAGGACTGTGCATGGGAAAAGATATATAAGAGGCTGGAGAAGCAGGGCCGCCTGGAAGAATTCTTAAATCAGCCGGTACAGATACGTGATTACTCAAAGGTTAATTTCAAGGCCGTTAATGATTATGTGAAATCAGTCCGTGAGAACAGATTAGACGGATATTATGGCGGCGTTCATCCTTCAGAGCGTAAAGAATTCTCAGAGCATCTTGCTCTGGAGAGATTCCCGGATCCGGACGTTGTTGTTATTCCGCTGTCCATGCATGCGGGCGCTCCGGCAAATCCTGTTGTACAGGTAGGAGATACCGTTAAGGTAGGACAGAAGATCGGTGAAGCGGCAGCTTTCATCAGCAGCCCGATCCATTCCAGCGTAAGCGGAACGGTTATTGCGATCGAGCCGCACGGTCATGCGACAAGAGGCGAATGTCTGTCTGTTGTTATCAAGTCAGACGGAAAGAATACACTGCACGAATCCGTACAGCCGCGAGGAGATCTCGACAGCCTGACACCGGAAGAGATCGTTGAGATCGTTCGCGAGGCCGGTATCGTAGGCATGGGCGGCGCAGGATTCCCGACATCTGTTAAATTAAAACCGCCGAAGCCGATCGATACGATCCTGCTGAATGGCTGTGAGTGTGAGCCGCTTCTGACAGCAGACCACAGAGTTCTTCTGGAGTTTGCAGACGATGTGATTTACGGCCTTAAGGCAATCATCAAGACAGTAGGCGCGCAGAAAGGTATTATTGTGATTGAGGACAATAAGCCGGATGCGATTGAACTGATGCAGCAGAAGACCGCTGATATCAGCGATATCGAAGTCTTTGTGGCTAAGACGAAATACCCGCAGGGCGCTGAGAAGATGCTGATCAAGCGCGTGATGAAGAGACAGGTACCGAGCGGCGGACTGCCGGCAGATGTAGGCTGTGTTGTCAGCAACATCAGTACCACGAAGGCTATTTCTGATGCAATTCAGAAGGATATGCCGCTGGTTGAGCGTGTTGTTACCGTGACTGGTGAGAGACTGAAAAAGCCGGGCAATTATATTGTGAAGATTGGTACGAATACAAAAGACCTGATCGACTACTGCGGCGGCGTGACGGGCGATGATATCACGATCAAGGCCGGCGGACCGATGATGGGATTTGTTCTTTCCGATACGAATGTACCTATCATGAAAGGTTCCAACGGAATCATCGTTGTCGATACGGATCATACGGTGGAGCAGCCGTGTATCAAGTGCGGACGCTGTGTGGACGTGTGCCCGATGGAGCTTTCTCCGCTGTATTTCGCAAAATATGCGGATGAGGAGAACTGGCAGGCCATGAAGGATAAGAACGTCATGGATTGTGTTGAGTGCAGGTGCTGTGAGTATATCTGTTCCTCCAAGATTCCGTTAGTCAGCAAGATTAAAGCCGGAAAAACTGCAGTAAGGGGGATGAAGTGATATGTTAATTACCGAATTAAAACCCAGAGAAACTATCGCATCACTGGTAGACGGAAAAAAGGTCTTTCTGATCAACTGCCACGGATGCAAGGAAGTTCGTTTTCCGGAGAAAGAAGCTGTTGAGCTTCAGAAGGAGCTGGATGCTGACGGAAGGCTGACAGGAGCTATCACGACTGATTACATATGCAATCCGGAAAATATGAAGCTTCGCCTTGAAAGGCATATGAGCGAGATCGAAGCTGCTGATGTGGTACTTGTACTTTCCTGCGGCGTTGGTGTTCAGACAGTTGCCGAGTACCTTGAGGACAAAAAGGTGTGTGCAGCCTGCGATACTTTCCCGCTTCCGGGATTCCAGGGAGTGACACCGCTTGAGTATAAGTGTGACCAGTGCGGCGAGTGTTACCTGAATCTGACCGGCGGCATCTGCCCGATTACGGCCTGCTCCAAGAGTCTGGTCAACGGACAGTGCGGCGGCTCCAAGAACGGGAAGTGCGAAGTGGACAGCGAGATGGAATGCGGCTGGGAGCGTATTTACAGACGGCTTGCACAGCTTGGACGTCTCGATGTACTGAAATGCCCGACACAGGTGCGCAATTACGCAACAGATGACGAAGTGTCTAAATAAGAAACTGCTAAAATATATGTAACGTTTCAGAACAGTTACAAATCTATAATGATTAGGAGCAATGTACAATGAAAATTACTGAAGCATTTGAACGTGGCGAATTTGTAGTTACTGCGGAAGTAGGACCGCCAAAAGGATTTCATATTGAACATGTGTTGGAAGAAGCAAAAACTTATCTGAAAGATATTACGGCAGTTAACGTAACAGATAACCAGTCTTCCGTTATGCGTCTCGGTTCTCTGGCAACGTGTAAGGCTCTGAAGGACGAGGGACTGACCCCAATCTATCAGTTGACCTGCCGTGACAGAAACCGTATTGCACTGCAGTCAGACCTTCTGAGTGCAGCTATGTTTGGAATCGAGAACCTGTTGCTTCTGACAGGCGACCACACAAAGATGGGCGATCATCCGCAGGCAAAGCCGGTCTTTGACCTGGATTCCGTTTCCCTGATCCATACAGTGAAGAAGCTGGAAGAGGGCGTAGACCTCGGCGGCAACGAGCTGGTTGGCGAACCGCCTAAATTTGCAAAGGGTGCTGTTGTATCACCGTGCAGTGATTCTGTTGACGCACAGCTTGCAAAGATGGAGAGAAAGGTTGCAGCAGGCTGTGACTATTTCCAGACACAGGCAGTTTTTGAGCCGGAGAAGTTCATCAAATTCATGGAAAAGGCAAAACAGTTCGGCAAGCCGGTTCAGGTTGGAATCATCATCCCGAAATCAGCGGGCATGGCGAAGTTCATGAATAATAACGTTGCCGGAGTTCATGTTCCGGACGACATGATTGAAGAGCTGAAGAAGGACAAAGAAAAGACAAAAGCAGGTATCACAGGCGTAGAGATCGCTGCACGTATTATCAAAGAGTGCAGACCGTACTGCCAGGGCGTACATATCATGGCACTTGGCTGGGAGTCAAAGGTACCGGAGCTTCTTAAGCAGGCAGGAATCTAAGTACAGGCTGTTATTGCGGTGAACCAATAAAAAGGCATCGCAGCTTAAATCAATTAAAAAGAAAAGCGGACTGCGAATATCCGCTAAAATAAGTCACGCGGGGCTGGCGTATCTGCTGATTCAGAGTGAATTTGGATCGGCAGAGTGTCAGTCCTGCGTGTTTTTTATGTCATAGGAAACTTCGTCTCCTATGACACAAAAACGCTCCGCGGGGATGCGCAGCTCGCGGAGAAGAAGGTTGCTGCAAGCAGCACCGCTCGCGCGCGGCGAATGCGCTTTTGCGCATTCTTTTTATAAGAGAAAGGCTGCATTTTCATCAGGCGAAAGACAGGATAGACAAATCAATCTCAAGAGACTATAATTACAGTGATTGAAAAAGGGATCCTTACCAGGGATACCGGCTATGATATGAAGATACAGCAGGAGGCGTGATATGGGAGATGTGATTCAAAAAGCAATCGATTATGCGGCGGCACAGCTTCCGGCGGTGGCCGCCTTCGGCATCAAAGTCGTCCTGTGTATAATCATATATTATATTGGCCGGAAGGTGATCGCATGGC
>CAMTFT010000244.1 GCA_947071365.1 uncultured bacterium
TCGGCAGCGTCAGATGTGTATAAGAGACAGGAGTGGTGTAACAAACATATAAGCGATTTGGTTAATACAGCAAATGTTCTTTACCAAAAATATGTTACAGGTGAGAAATTTGCTGCCAGAAAACAGTGCCTAGATTTTAATAGAATGGAAATAGAATGTGAAAAATATAATTTAAAAATAATAAAGAGAGACATAAAGTAAACCTGCATTTACAAAGACTGTCACAATTCAAAAGAATCTTCTGCATCCACTTACATCTGCATAATTCCTTCAAGAAAAAACGTCAACAACTACTCTGTAACGACAGGACTGATCTCATATTCCGTACGAAAATCCCCATGACACTGCGTCGCCCAAATCCCACGATACAGGTGGGAGGCAAACACATCCTGATCCCACATACGTTTTGCATAAGGCCCGGGCAATGTTTTGCCCCGGGCATTTTTTGTGATGAACGGGATACTGCAGTTTTCCTTAACACCATGCAGTAATGATGAAGCATCCCGTCGGAAGCCCAGTACCTTGGCATAATACACCGTTCCGTTTGCCAGAAAGTCATTTACGTCCTCTGTTCGTATCGTAAGGAGCAGGTGAAGCAGGGCGCGGCGAATGCGTGCTTCTGTCATCTGTTTTGTCTTCAGCAGGGAGACAATGTCCTCAAAGCTTTTCCCGATGCAGGAAAAACGCAGGCTGCAAAGACGGTCAGAAAGCTCCGGAGTGATATCGAGAATATGATCAAAAGTCTCTCCAGAGAGAAGCTTGGCAGTAAGGCAGGGCATGAATTCCTCAAAGGTGCAAGGATTCTGGCACGATTTCTGGAATAATTCATGACAGTTGTCCGGGATATAGCGCAGGAGCATTTCGTCGCAGCCGTGCAGGACAGAACTGCGTGCAGTCTCCCGGATCGCATCGGGTTCTGATGCAGAATTTTGGACAGCGTGATTGCGCAGGCCAGATTCGAATGCAGAATACCGGCGACAGTCCCGAATAGCCCTGCGGATAGCGGTGGCAGAGCAGTATTTTCCCTCCAGAGCCGGACTGTTGTAGCCGTTTCCCAGACGTTTAAGGGGCAGCGGTGTGATGGAACTACCTGTTTTCAGGAGCGCCTTGCAGTATTCCACGCCAAGAATGTTGTTGGGCTCAGAAAAAAAGGCCTGAAAATCAGAATACCGGTCCTCGGAAGCTCCGGATTCCCGGGCAAAGTATGCGGACAGAGCGCAGCATCTTGCCTGTGGGTACGTTTTCCCTTCTTTTAGCTGCTCCCGGAGGATCTTTGTATACGCTTCCGGTTCGGAAAGCAGCGTATCCGCTGTTCGGTAAAAGAGGCGGATATCGTCAGATTCGCCCCCGAAGCAGAGGGTATCGACTACACCGAGGCTGTCCAGCAGGGCTACAGCACCCCGGGCGAAATATTCCGCGCTTCCGCAGGCGTAGCAGACGGGAAGCTCGATCACCAGATCAGCACCGTTTTTCAGCGCCATTTCAGCGCGGGTATACTTGTCAAAAATGGCGGGTTCGCCCCGCTGTACAAAATCCGGGCTCATGACGACGACAGCATAATCGGCGCCGGATAATTCCTTCGCCTTTTTCAGGTGATAAGCATGTCCCGTATGAAATGGATTATATTCTGCAATGATTCCGACTGTGCGCATTTTTTCTCCTATCCGTGCTGTGCCTCAGACTATATTACTTTTGTTCTATTTTCAATACAATGGAAGTATTCCCTATTTTAGCAGACAAAAAAGCCTTGTGCAACGCAAATTTCATCTTGTCCGCTGTAAGATTTTGGAGTATAATTATTTACAGAACGCCGTAAGGGAAAACAGCTTTCCGCGAAGTGGCGTAAACGTAAATACAAGCGAAAGGAGTCCATGAATCATGGCATTTATTGACATTCTGAAAGAAAGAGCAAAAGCAAACAAGAAGACGATCGTACTTCCTGAGACAGAAGACAGAAGAACGTACGAGGCTGCTGCGAAGATCCTCGCAGAGGGCATCGCAAATATCATTCTGGTAGGAAGCGAAGAAGCAGTAAAGAAGGGCAGCGAAGGACTGGACATCTCCGGCGCAGTGATCGTTGACCCGGCTACATCTGACAAGACACCGGCTTACATTGACAAGCTTGTTGAGCTGAGATCCAAGAAGGGTATGACTCCGGAGCAGGCAAAAGAGATCCTTCTGAATCAGTACCTGTACTACGGCGTTATGATGGTAAAGATGGGCGATGCAGACGGTATGGTATCCGGTGCATGCCACTCTACAGCAGATACACTTCGTCCGTGTCTGCAGATCCTGAAGACGAAGCCGGGTACAAAGCTTGTGTCCGCATTCTTCCTGATGGTTGTTCCGGATTGTGAGTACGGTGCAAACGGCGCGTTCGTATTCGCTGATTCCGGTCTGTGCCAGGATCCGAATCCGGAAGAGCTGGCAGCTATCGCAGCATCCTCAGCAGAGTCCTTCGAGCTTCTCGTTCAGGAGGAGGCAAAGGTTGCCATGCTGTCCCACTCTACAATGGGAAGTGCAAAGCATGCGCTGGTAGACAAGATGGTAGAGGCTACGAAGATTGCAAAAGAGCAGTATCCGGAGCTGAAGCTGGACGGAGAGATGCAGCTTGATGCAGCTATCGTTCCGAGCGTAGGAAAATCAAAGGCTCCGAACAGCGATGTTGCAGGACAGGCTAACGTTCTCGTATTCCCGAACCTGGATGCAGGAAACATCGGATACAAGCTCGTTCAGAGACTTGGCAAGGCAGAAGCATACGGCCCTGTTACCCAGGGTATCGCTAAGCCGGTAAACGATCTGTCAAGAGGATGCTCTGCAGATGATATCGTCGGCGTAGTAGCTATCACGGCAGTTCAGTGCCAGGCACAGGACAAATAAACAGATACATACATAGAAATTTTTGGAGGATAGGAAAATGAACGTTTTAGTTATCAACTGCGGCAGTTCTTCACTGAAATATCAGCTCATCAATTCAGAGTCAGAAGCAGTTCTCGCAAAGGGACTGTGTGAGCGTATCGGTATCGACGGAAGACTGACATACCAGAAGGCAGGCTGCGATAAGGAAGTTACAGATGCGGCAATGCCGACACATAAAGAGGCGATCCAGATGGTTCTGGATGCTCTCGTAAATGAGAAGACAGGCGCTATCGCAAGTCTGGCTGACGTAAATGCAGTAGGACACAGAGTCGTACACGGCGGCGAGAAGTTTGCAAGCTCCGTAGTGATCAATGACGAAGTTCTGGCAGCGATCGAAGAGTGCAACGACCTTGCACCGCTTCACAACCCGGCGAACCTGATCGGTATCAACGCTTGTATGGAACTGATGCCGGGCGTACCGATGGTAGCAGTATTTGATACCGCATTCCATCAGACCATGCCGGAAAAGGCATATCTGTACGGACTTCCGTATGAGTATTATGAGAAATACAAGGTAAGACGCTACGGCTTCCACGGAACAAGCCACAGCTTCGTATCAAAGCATGCCGCTGAGTTCCTTGGACTGGACCTGAACAACAGCAAGATCATCGTTGCTCACCTTGGAAACGGTGCATCTATCTCCGCAGTGCTGAACGGCAAATGCGTTGACACATCCATGGGACTGACTCCGCTGGAGGGTCTCGTTATGGGAACACGTTCCGGTGACATTGATCCGGCTATCATGGAGTTCATTGCAAAGAAGGAGAATCTTGACATCGCAGGCGTAATGAACGTACTGAACAAGAAGTCCGGCGTACAGGGTATTTCAAAGGTATCCAGTGATTTCCGTGACCTGGAGAACGGTATGAATGAGGGCAACAAGCTCTGCGCAGCAGCTATGGAAGTATTCTGCTACCGCGTAGCAAAATATATCGGTTCCTACGTAGCAGCGATGAACGGCGTGGACGCCATCGCATTTACGGCAGGTATCGGCGAGAACGCTCCGTTGGTTCGCGAGAAGGTTCTGGGATATCTCGGATACCTCGGCATTGCGCTTGATGCGGAAGCAAACGGAAAGCGCGGCGATGACTGCGTGATCTCCACTGCAGATTCCAAAGTTAAGGTTGCAGTTGTTCCGACAAATGAAGAGCTGGCGATCTGCCGTGAGACAGTAGCACTCGTATAATTAAACATAAAGGTTCTGTCCGGTACGGATAGCTTTTATCCGTACCGTTACAGTCTGAATCAAAGATTACATAGACCTGTCTCTTATACACATCTGACGCTGCCGACGACTTAATAGGTGTA
>CAMTFT010000245.1 GCA_947071365.1 uncultured bacterium
CATACCGATTTCTGCTGCGGTCTTTACAAAACGCTCTGTTCCATAAGAGTAAACAACGTTTGCATACGTCATAAATACCATGGGGATCTGCGTGTTTTTTCGAATGTGTCTCACCATTTCGAATATTTTGTCTGTTGTCACGCCTCCCGACAATGCCCGCAGATTTGCCTCCTGGATGACCGGCCCCTCCGCCGTTGGATCAGAAAACGGGATACCCAGTTCAATCATGTCTGCCCCGGCCTTTTCTATTGCATAGACGAGCTGCTCCGTCATCTCCAGTGACGGATCGCCACAGGTAATGAACGGGATAAATGCTTTTCCTTTTTCAAATGCTTTCTGTATCTTATTCATGAATATCCTCCCCTCTGTAGCGCGCAATTGCCGCACAGTCCTTATCTCCCCGGCCTGAAATATTGATTACAATGATCTGGTCTTTTGACATTGTCGGAGCCAGTTTTCTCGCATGAGCTACCGCGTGAGCGCTCTCAATCGCCGGGATGATGCCTTCCAGCCGCGATAAATATTCAAATGCCTCCACGGCTTCATCATCCGTTACCGCCACGTACTCTGCCCTTCCTTTGTCGTACAGGTACGCATGTTCCGGCCCGATTCCCGGGTAATCCAGTCCGGCAGATATAGAGTACACCGGCGCGATCTGACCGTACTCATCCTGGCAGAAATAAGATTTCATCCCGTGAAAAATTCCCAGTCTTCCCGTAGCAATAGTCGCTGCTGTCTCTGCCGTGTTGACACCGCGGCCTGCTGCCTCACACCCGATCAGCCGTACGCCTTCATCCCCGATAAAATGATAAAACGCGCCAATTGCGTTGGAGCCTCCGCCCACACACGCCAGCACTGCATCCGGCAGCCTGCCCTCTTTTTCCATCACCTGTGCCCTGATCTCTCTGGAAATGACGCTCTGGAAATCCCGGACGATCGTCGGAAACGGATGTGGCCCCATACAGGAACCAAGTACGTAATGTGTATCATCGATCCGTTTCGTCCACTCCCTCATAGTCTCCGACACAGCATCCTTCAACGTACCAGTACCGGTAGATACGGGATGCACCTGAGCACCCAGAAGCTTCATGCGGTAGACATTAAGCGCCTGACGCTTCGTGTCCTCTTCTCCCATGAATACTTCACATTCCATATCCATCAGTGCAGCGGCTGTGGCTGTCGCTACACCGTGCTGCCCGGCCCCTGTTTCCGCAATGACTCTCGTCTTGCCCATTTTCTTTGCAAGAAGCACCTGCCCAAGTACGTTATTGATCTTGTGAGCGCCTGTATGGTTCAAATCCTCCCGTTTCAGATAGATCTTTGCACCGCCCAGATCCTCTGTCATCCGCTTCGCATAATACAGTCTGGACGGCCTGCCGGCATATTCATTCAGAAGCTCTGTCAGCTCCCGGTTGAATTCCGGTTCGTCCTTGTAATAATCATACGCCTTTTCCAGTTCAAGCACGGCGTTCATCAATGTTTCCGGTATATACTGACCGCCGTGGATTCCAAATCTTCCGCTCATTGTACGTTCCTCCTCATATCTGTCATTCTCCTTGTTAACTTTTACATGGTTCCTGTGCTACTCACATTCTCCGCAGCACTTTCTCCCACTCTGCTCGCATCCTTCGTATTATTTTTTCGCAGCATACTTGCGCTCACTTCCTTTTATTCATTCCCATACTCCCGCACCGCCCGAACCGCAGCCAGTATCTTCTCCCTGTCTTTCCTGCCTTCCGTTTCCACACTGCTGCTCAAGTCGATCGCCCAGGGATGCAGTCGCTCTATCGCTCTGCCAATGTTATCCGGCCCAAGACCTCCCGCCAGAAAATAAGGACGGCTGATATTTTCGGCCAGAGACCAGTCAAAAGTACGGCCCGTTCCGCCGCTCCCGTGATCCAGAAGAATATAATCCGCGCTGCTGCCAGGGGCCTGCCAAAGCGTCCCTTCATGAAAGGCTTTGATCACCGTAAAGTCTCCCATCGATTTCAACCGGCGAATGTATTCCTCATCCTCGCTGCCATGAAGCTGCGCCGCAGCGATCGTCCCGTCCTGCAACAATTCCGCCACAGCTTCCACAGAGGCGTTTCTGAACACTCCCACCGGGATGACTTCCGGCCGCAGCAGTCTTCGCAAAGCCCTCACCTGTTCAGGTGTCGTATTTCGAATACTCTTCGGAACATCAATGACAAAGCCACAGAAATCCGGCAATGCTTCATTGACGTACGCAATATCCTCCGGGCGGCTGAGGCCGCAGATTTTTATTTTTGTTTTCATGGATTCATCACACTCTTTTCCATTCTGCCAGCAGCGCTTTTTTGTCACCGGACCGCATCAGCGTCTCACCAATTAGCACCGCATCCGTTCCATTTTGGAGAAGTGAGCGGATATCCTCCGCTCCCCGGATACCACTCTCGGAAACGAACAGGATTTCTGGCGGAACCATTCTGCGAAGTCTGGCGCTGGTAGTAATATCCACCTGGAACGTTTTCAGATCACGGTTATTGACACCGACTATCCTGGCGCCGGATTTCAGCGCCCGCTCCACCTCTTCCTCCGAATGAGCTTCTACCAGAGCCGAAAGCCCCAGCTCCCGTGCCAGTTGTCCGTATGCGAGAAGCTGTGCGTCATCCAAAATTGCACAGATGAGCAGTACGGCGCCTGCCCCCAGCGCCTTCGCCTGATAGATCATATACTCATCTACTGTAAAAAGCACGGGAATCCTCACCGCATCGGCTATCTCCTGCAAATACGTATCCCTTCCCTGAAAGTAAAAGGGTTCTGTCAGGCAGGAGATCGCACTGGCTCCGGCTGCTTCATATTCCGCTGCTATATCCAGATACGGAAAATCAGGGGCTATCAACCCTTTGGAGGGGGAGGCTTTTTTCACCTCACAGATAAATGACATTCCCTCTTCTGCCAACGCCCTTTCAAAGGCAAAATCCTGCGCTTTCCTGTCCTGATGCACCCGTTCCGCTTCCCTTCGAACCGTCTCCAGCGGATTCTTCTGTTTTTCAAGATCGATTCTTTCCATCGTCTTTCCCGCTATCTCTTCTAAAATATTTCTGCCCATAAGGCGTCCACTCCCCTTTGCTGCTTCCATTTTTTTCAGTAATCTTCTTCCCGCCGCTTCAATTTTTTTTCAGCAATTCCCATCTTCACTGCTTCCATTTCCTTTCAGCACTCCGTCTTTCTTCCTCTTCTTATTTTTTCACAGATTGCTCTCCCTCACAAATACCTCCAGTACCCGCTGCGCCGCACCGCTGTCTATCTGCTTTTCTGCAAGCCGAACACCCTCCTCCAGTGTTTCCGCCTTTCCCGCAATGTACAGAGCGGCTCCGGCATTCATGCATACTGCCTGACGCTTCGGCCCTTTATCCGCACCGTTTATAATTGCTCTCGTAATCTCTGCATTTTCCTTCGGGGTTCCACCCTTCAGCTCATCCTTCGTGCATCTCATATAACCGAACTGCTCCGGCGTGATCGTATAGGATCTGAAAGTTCCGTCCTTGATCTCGCAGACAGAGGTTGGTGCGCTCATGGAAATTTCATCCAGCTTATCCTGTCCGTATACCACCATTCCGCGGCTGACACCAAGGTTCATCATGACCCGGGCCAGCGGTTCCACAAGCGATTCATCAAATACGCCCATCAGCTCCATGTTTGCGCCAGCCGGATTCGACAGCGGCCCAAGAATATTAAATACGGTGCGGATGCCAAGCTCTTTGCGGATCGGCGCCACATATTTCATTGCTATGTGATAATTCTGTGCAAACAGGAAGCAGATGTTGATTTTCTGCAAAAGCTCCGCGCTCTTTCTCGGAGATACCGAAATATTTACTCCCAGAGCCTCCAGCACATCAGCCGCGCCGCTTTTGGAGGATGCTGCCCTGTTGCCGTGCTTTGCCACCGGAACGCCCGCCGACGCAATGACCAGAGAAGATGTTGTGGAAATATTGAAGGAATTGGAGCCATCCCCTCCTGTTCCCACGATCTCCAGCACATCCATCTCGTGCAAAAGCTTAAGGCAGTGTGCCCTCATGCCTGCTGCCGACGCCGTGATCTCATCGATCGTCTCCCCCTTCATCGCCAGCGCCGTGAGATAGGAGGACATCTGAACTGGCGTTGCCTCGCCGCTCATGATCTCATTCATAACTGTTTCTGCTTCCTGATACCTGTCTCTTATACACATCTGACGCTGCCGACGACTTAATAGG
>CAMTFT010000246.1 GCA_947071365.1 uncultured bacterium
ACACCTATTAAGTCGTCGGCAGCGTCAGATGTGTATAAGAGACAGACCATGAGCATCCCGGCACGAAGGAGCGCATGTTCACGGCCATCCTGAACAGTGAGCTTCCGGCGTGGAAGGTGCGCACACCGAAAAAATGCCGCACCAAAAGCCCCGAATCATCTCCGGAGCTTCTCAAGTAACTCATTAAAATAATCCGGAAGCGGCGCCTCCACCTCAATATACTCTCCCGTGGACGGATGGATAAAACCGATCGTCATCGCATGGAGCGTCTGGCCCTGAAGGCCCGGGAACGGGCATTTTGATGGGCCATACACGTCATCCCCAAGAATCGGATGACCGATACTTTTCATATGCACCCGGATCTGATGAGTGCGCCCTGTCTCAAGCTGGCATTCAATATACGTAAATTTGTCGAATACCTCCAGAACGTGGTAATGAGTCACGGCATCCTTTCCGTTCGGGACATTTACGGCCATCTCCTTGCGGCGCTGCGGATGGCGCCCTATGGTCGTATGAACCGTACCATCCTCCGTCAGACGTCCGTGGACGATCGCCCTGTATTTTCGTGTAATGGAATGAATCTGAAGCTGATTAGCCACCGCCTGGTGTGCTGCGTCGTTTTTGCAGACGATCAGAGACCCCGTGGTATTCTGGTCGATCCTGTGGACGATTCCCGGCCTCAGTTCCCCGTTGATACCGGAAAGGCTGTCTTTGCAGTGATACATGAGGGCATTGACCAGCGTGCCGCTGTAGTGGCCGGCCGCCGGGTGGACAACCATGCCCTTCGGCTTATTTACGATAATAATATCCCTGTCCTCATAGAGGATATCCAGAGGGATGTTTTCCGGCTCTATCTGTACCTCGGCAGCCTCCGGGAAAAGGATCTCAAGCGTGTCCTGGCAGCATGGCCTGGCACTGACCTTCGTCTCTTTTCCGTTCAGCAGGACATTTCCCTCCCGAACCAGTTTCTGAAAGTAGGATCTTGTCTTCTCTTCATACCGCTTTGCAAGAATATGGTCAATTCTCTGTCCGGCTTCCTCCGCTGAGACGAAAAACTCCTGTTTATCGCTCATCTTCCTGTCCTTCCCGCATGTTTTCCGTCATGCACGTTTTCGGCATTTTCCGCAGTTTTGCCGGGAGCGTCTGAAACAATCCGGCTGTTCTTTTTCTCCGGGAAAAGAAATCCAAAGTCATCCTCCCGGTAAAGCGTGAAGATCGCCAGGACGCCCAACGCCGCTCCCACGCAGACGTAGCAGTCAGCAACGTTAAACACCGGGAAATCGATCAGCGAAAAATACAGAAAATCGATCACGTAGCCGTGAAGGATACGGTCGATCATATTGCCGGCAGCTCCCGAAACGATCAGCACACACACTGCCCGGAGCAGGCTGTAATGCTTTTCCAGAGGCAGTCTGACGTATACGTAACCAGCAGCCAGCATCATGACAAGGGCAACGGCTGCAAAGAACCATTGCCTGTTCTCCATCATGCCAAAGGCTGCTCCGCGGTTCTGCAGATAAAACAACTGGAACACCCCCGGAATCACCTCGACTCCGCGGCTGCCCATGAGATGGCTCTCGGCAAGATATTTCGTTAACTGGTCGGCTGCCAGAAGCAGCAACGAGACGAAAAGACCACTCGAAAGTGTTTTTCTTTTTCTGTTCATACCAAATCTACCTTCTTAATAACTTTAATCGGAAGCATTTGTCTCCTGATCAAAAGCATTCACGAATCAAAAGGCCCGGATGATCGGCTGTTCTGTTACCTCACCTGCGACCTCAGCGTTTATGTAATTTACCGCCCGAAGCATCTCTTCATCCGTCACGGTCATATCCACGTAAGCGCGGCCCAGCTTTTTCAGCAGAATAAATTTGATTTTCCCTGCGTCCATTTTTTTGTCCTTCTTTGTGGCCTCTACGACCTCCTGTGAGGAAAGTCCGTCAAAGGTGATCGGAAGTCCGAAAGCGACATTCATATCGCGGATCTCGTAAAATTCATTCTCATCGATCATGCCGCGTGTCCAGGAAATATAGGCAGATGCCACCATCCCCAGGGATACGCATTCTCCATGAAGCATCCGGAAATCCTTAAGCTTCTCTATCGCATGACCAATCGTATGGCCGAAATTGAGCATTGCCCGGTCGCCCTTTTCCTCCGGGTCCTTTTCCACAATATACTGCTTTATCTGGCAGGAACGCGAAACCATTTCCGTCAGCGTGTCCATATCCCGCTCTTCTATTTCACCCATATGCTCTATCGTCCACTCATAGAAATCCGCATCGAGAATAATGCCGTGCTTCAGAAGCTCCGCCATGCCATTGGCGAACTGCTCCTCCGGTAATGTCTGCAGTACTTTGATGTTCATGTACACAAGGGACGGCTGATGGAAAGCTCCCACCATGTTCTTGTACTGGTCGAAATCAACGCCTGTCTTGCCGCCGATACTGCTGTCCACCTGTGCCAGCAGCGTTGTCGGCACCTGAATAAACCGGATGCCACGCAGGAACGTTGCGGCCGCGTAGCCCGTCATATCCCCCGTTACACCGCCTCCAAGGGCCAGCAGGTAATCCTTCCGGTCAAAGCCGGAGAGAATCAGCTTTTCATACAGTGACTGGATCGTGCCCAGCGTCTTGCTCTGCTCTCCCGCCGGAAATTCAAAAACCTCTACCTGACTGCATACTTTTTTGGCAAGTGAGGATACCTCCTCAAGATACAGTGGAGCCACAGTGGTATCTGTGACAATACAGATGCGGTGGCCTGCGCAGCCAAGGTCTTCCAGCGCCCTGGGCAGATCGTCAAAGGATTTCTTCAAAAGAATATCGTAGGGATCATTTCCCTGCGTTTTTACCGTGATCTTCAATGCAGATCTGTTCGTTTTCATAGCTCCTCCTTTTGTGTGCGATTCCCGCGTTTACATTCAATATCCCAACGTATGATCAATCTCTATGCCTTTACTAAACAGTTTGTGCGATTCCCGCACTTCCACTAAATATATTTTTCGATTTCCACCATGCAGCGCCCTTTTTTCGTCTGGCCCAGCACACCGATATAGCGGAACCGGCCAAGGCCCCGGACAGACACAATGTCCATTTCCTTCAGCGCATACGCGTTCGTCGTGATCAGCTTGCCGTTGACGAACACCTTTGCCTCTTCAATCAGCGTCAGAAGGCTGCTTCTGGAGGACTGAAAGGCCAGCGCCATCACCGCATCCAGCCGGACGGAAGCGACACTTCCCGTAATCTTTTTAAGCTCCGGGGTATAAGAAAAATCCTCCTGGCTGCAAAGCTCACAGTACACCGATGTATGGCGTATCCTGGTCAGCTCACGGCAGATCAGCTCCGCCATGGAATCGCAGCAGAACAGATAGAATTCATTGCCGCACACGGCAATATCTCCCGTCTTATCCCGCTCTATGCCAAGATGCATCAGAGCGCCAAGGATATCCCGATGGCTCAGAGTCTCAGCAAATTTGTCGTTCAACGGTCTGATTTTGATGCAGGAAACAGGATAGCTCCACTCATAGTAGAGCGTATCCGGTACAAACGCTGCCATCTGGCGTTCAGCACCCTCATAACCACCAAAAGTTTCCCCTTTGATCCAGGAAAACTTTTGTAATGTCTGATGCAGAATATTCTGTTCGTTCAGGTTCAGGAAGTCTGTAAAGGTAACGCAGCTCCTGCGCTCCGCCTTCGTAGCCAGCTCCTGAATACGTTTGATAAGTAATTCTTCTCCGGTCATATCAGAATCTCGTACCGAAGGAAGGCACATCAAAAGCACCTGTCAGTATCTCCTGAAAATCTCCAGAGATATCAACGCTTTCGGGTGTGATGATAAAAATATAATTGCTGATCTTCTGCAGGTTGCCGTGGATCGCATAGCAGGAACCGGAAGCAAAGTCAATGATCCTCTGGGCAACATCGAGATCCAGTCCCTCCATATTCAGGACTACGGTACATTCCTCCAGCAGTGTCTCCGTAATCTCCCGGGCATCTTCCATACTCTTCGGCTTGATAACGCATACTTCCATGCCGCCGCTTCTCTTAGCTGTACGCATCGGAGAGATCTTTGAGCTTCTGGCTGCCTTGCTCTTCGTCTTCACCGGAGCAGGGCCTGATACCGGCGCTGCTGATGTACTCGGCTTTGTCATCACTTCCTCCGGCTCATCTTCATACCTGTCTCTTATACACATCTGACGCTGCCGACGACTTAATAGGT
>CAMTFT010000247.1 GCA_947071365.1 uncultured bacterium
CACCTATTAAGTCGTCGGCAGCGTCAGATGTGTATAAGAGACAGGTACAGGTACAGGATGTACTGCGGCAGATCCGGCCGGGAGATACCGGCGAAACCTCCGCGAAATGCGTGGAGGGAGGCAGCCAGGACGGCCAGAGTGGGAGCCGGAAGGATACAGTACATGGTATCGGAAGGCTTTGGCAGATAGTCGTAGCTCAGCAGCGGAAGGAAGACTGCAAACTCCGGAAAGGGAAAGATCAAAGCAGAGTATACCACATGGAGTATGCGGCACACATTTTTTCCGGGAAACGCATAAAACAGTGCGCTGATAAAAATGCACATCCAGAAGGCGCATACCGTGGCCGGGCCCGGTACGCAGATGAGCTGTCCAAGAATGCAAAGCAGCAGTAAAATGATTTTATCGGTAATAATATTCATCAGGATACCTTTCGTAACGTGGAAAAGTGATATTTCAATCGTAGCACAGGGATTTCCGAAAATCAATGTGCCATCCGGTGATGAGAAAGAAAAATGACATTTGTCATTTCGTTTTTTTACATCTGACACTTAAAAAAGGGCCTTTGGGGAGGGTATAATACGGTTAAAGAATTGCACCAGAATATAGATACAGGGAGGGTTTTGTATGATTCATATAGAAAATTTGGTAAAGCGGTATGGAGAGGTGCTGGCACTGGATCATTTCAATCTCGATATCCAGCAGGGGGAGATATTCGGACTTCTCGGACCGAATGGCTCCGGCAAGACGACAGCCATCAATTGTTTGCTGGCTTTGCTGAAGTACGACAAGGGCACCATAACGGTATTCGGAAAAGAGATCCATCCCGACAGCTACGAGCTGAAACGGCAGATCGGGCTGGTGCCGCAGAATGTTGCCGTCTTCGATCAGATGTCGGTCTATGAAAATATTGATTATTTCTGCGGTCTTTACGTAAATGATAAAGAGAAACGAAGAGAGCTGGTGGAGGAGGCGATCCGTTTCGCAGGGCTGGAGGATTACCGGAAAATGCTTCCGCGAAAGCTCTCCGGCGGACTGCTGCGCAGGCTGAACATTGCCTGCGGAATCGCCCATCAGCCGAAACTGATCATTCTGGATGAGCCCACCGTGGCTGTGGATCCGCAGAGCCGCAATAAGATCCTGGAAGGTATCGTGGAACTGAATAAAAAGGGATCAACCATTATCTACACGTCCCACTATATGGAGGAGGTGGAGCAGATCTGTACGAGGATCGTCATTATGGATCACGGCAGAAGCATTGCTTCCGGTACGACAGAGGAGCTGAAGCAGATGATAAAAACGGCGGAGACCATCTGCATCGAAGCGATCATGCTGGATGATAAGCAGCTCGAGGCGATCCGGACGCTGCCCCACGTATTTCAGGCGGACTATTCAGAGGACTGTGTTCTGACTGTGAAATGTACCAGCGCAAAGCACAACCTGATCCGCATACTGAATTACCTGCAGGAGAACAATGTCTCCTTCGGACGGGTATTTTCCGAGCTGCCGACGCTGAATGACGTATTTCTTGAGATCACAGGAAAAGAATTCAGGGATTACGGGGGAATAGGTGTGCTGCATTTATATAAATTCAATCTGCTTCAGAACGTGAGGCGGTACGAGACGATCTTCTGGCCGCTGCTTTTTCCCATCATTCTCGGCACGCTGTTTTACGTATCCTTCTGGGATGGTGCGCAGGACAGAATGAGTGCCGTGCCGGTGGCAGTCGTGGGAGAAGAAAACGGTATTTTTAATTCGTTTCTGGAGGGGCTGGACGGGACGACGCTGACTCTTAGCCGGATGGAAGAGGAGGATGCCCGGGAAGCCTTAAAGGAAGGAGAGATCGACGGTATCTTTTACAGCAGAAAAAAGCCGGCTCTGACTGTGGCGGGAGTATTGATCAATGAGAGTATTCTGGAAACACTGTTGGAAGCGTACGTGCAGAATGAAGCCCTGATCCGATCGATAGGCGAGGAATCTGCGCTTGGCATGATAAGCGCTGTAGGCGCTGTTTCGGATTATCAGGAGATGGTGGAGCAGGTCAGCGCCGGAGGGCGAACCATGAATAATGCGATTACGTACTTTTTCGCGCTGATCGGTATGGCGTGTCTGTTCGGAGCTTTTATGGGGATGGCTTCGGCGATGAATCTTCGCGCCGATCAGTCGTCGCTGGCTGTGAGACGCAGTATCATTCCGGTGAACCGGCTTAAGATGGTGGTGAGTGAGATGCTGGCATCCTTTACGATACAGTTTTTCTGTGTCTGCCTCCTGCTGCTTTACCTTCGCTTTGTTCTCGGCATCTCTTTTGGGCCGCAGTGGCCATTTCTTCTGCCGGTGTGCGCGCTGGGCAGCATGACAGGTGTGGCTTTCGGAATCTTTATCGGGACGCTGCACATATCAGAGGGGCCGAAAAACGGTATTCTGGTCGGAGGCTCCCTGCTTATGAGTTTTTTGGCGGGGCTGATGGTCGGAGGGATGAAGGATATTATCGAGCATCATTTCCCGATCCTGAACAGGATCAATCCGGCGGCCCTCATATCGGACGCGTTTTACAGCATGTCTGTCTATGAAAACTGGAACAGATACTGCACCAGTCTGATCCTGCTGGCAGTCATCACGGTGTCGCTTACAATGTGCAGCTTTCTGAAATTAAGGAGGGAACGGTATGACAGTCTTTAAGGGATATTTTCTGATCATCCGCAGGAATGCGTGGAGTATTTTCATGTATATCATTATTTTCGTGCTGATCAGCTATATGATTGAAATGTCCATGAGAGGCACAGTGGTAACGGAGGGCTTTTCTGCCGCAAAGCTTGAGGTCGCTGTGATAGACAGAGAAGGAGGCGTACTGGGCGATACGCTGCGAAAGGTGATGGAAAACGAGCAGAACCTGGTGGAACTGGAGGATGACAGGCAGAAGATACAGGAGGAGCTGTTTTATGCGAATGTCGATTACGTCCTGATCGTTCCGGAGGGCGCTTCGGAAACTGTAAGGACTGGAGGAAAAGCGGTACAGAGCATCACAGTTCCGAACTCGACCTCTGCGTTTTATGTGGAATCCAGAGTTGATTCTGTGCTGAACCAGATACGAATCTGCCTTGCTGCCGGACTTGATCTGGAGGCAGCCTGTGAAAAGGCGCTGGAGATATCAGAGCTGTCTGCCGACGTGGAGCTTGTAGATGTCAACGGAAATGCAGGTGTGCGGGAATCGTATAACTATTATTTCGCGTATATGCCGTACGCCTTTTTGGGGGCAACGATCATGTCCATGAGCATGGTTATTATGGAATTCAAGAAAAGGGAGATCCGGCGGAGGATACAGAGCTCATCGGTGCCGTTTTTCCGGCAGAATGCGGCGATGATCGCTTCCTTTGCGGTGGTGGGCCTTGTGATCTGGGGAATCTGCATGGTGCTGCAATCTGTCATGTACCAGGGAGGAATATTTACAAGTCCGCATCCACTGTGGTATGTCATAAACAGCCTTGTCTTTATGACGGTAAGCCTTGCTGTCGCGTATCTGACGGGAATGCTGTCAAACAGCCCGGCGGCATTAAACGGGCTGAACAATATCATATCGCTTGGCCTGTGCTTTCTGGGAGGTATCTTTGTACCGCTTGAAATGCTGGGAGGCGGCGTGGAGAAGATATCCCGCTTCCTGCCGACGTACTGGTACTCAAGGATAAACGGGATACTTGGAGATTACGCGAGTATCAGCGCGGATATGAAGCAGACGATATGGATGGGAATCGTCAATCAGCTTCTGTTTGCGGCGGCGTGCTTTGCGCTGACGCTGGCGATAAAGAGGAGGCAGATGCAGGAGAAGGGGTAAGCAAAAAATAATTTGGCAACCAGAACGAGAAGATTGCAGGGCCATCTGAAAGTTCCGAATCGCTTGTCAACAAGTACTATGGTCTTATAATGACGGCGCATCTGCCGTCGGCAACTCGAAAAATGTGCTTGATGCACATTTTTCTCAAACAATGCCAACTAAAAATCCTGCCAGAAAGCAGGATTTTTACAGATACTCCGGCATTCTAAGACCCAAGTACTTGTAAAGACTCGCTATAGTCGCTTTCAGACGGCCCTGCAATCTTCTCTGTTTGTGGCGGGCTGAAATATAATAACCCGGAGAAAGATGTATCGATAATCTATATAAAAGAGTTGACATATATAGCTGTCTCTTATACACATCTGACGCTGCCGACGACTTAAT
>CAMTFT010000248.1 GCA_947071365.1 uncultured bacterium
GATGTAGCTCCGTCTCGTGGGCTCGGAGATGTGTATAAGAGACAGTAATATTACATCGTACCATATCGGATTCGTTCTCGGGCCGTGCATCAATGCCAGCGGGCGGCTGGACACAGCAAAGCGCTCCATGAAGCTTTTGCTGTCTGAGGATCCAAAGGAAGCGATGGAGCTGGCGATCCGCCTGAAGGAGCTGAACGATGAGCGGAAGATGATGACTCAGGAGGCAGTGGAAGAAGCGTGCCGCCTGATCGAAGAGGGGGAATTTTCCGGAGACAAGGTGCTGGTGGTCTACCTGCCCGATTGCCATGAGAGTATTGCGGGAATCGTCGCGGGAAGGCTTCGGGAGCGGTACTACCGTCCCGTTTTTGTGGTGACGGACGGAGAGGAGATGGCGAAGGGTTCAGGACGGTCGATCGAATCGTACTCGATGTTTGAAGAGATGGTGAGATGCGGCGATCTTTTTGTAAAATACGGCGGACATCCCATGGCGGCGGGATTTTCTCTGGAACAGGAACGTATCGATGAGATGAGAAGGCGGCTGAACGCGAACTGCTCTTTAAGCGAAGCAGATCTGATGGAGAAGGTATCCATAGACGTGCCGATGCCGATCGACTACATAACGGAGAAAGTTGTGGAGGAGCTTTCACTTCTGGAACCCTTTGGAAAAGGAAATGAAAAGCCGCTGTTTGCGGAGACGGGGCTCACCCTTCTAAACGCAAGAGTTCTGGGGAAAAATGGAAATGTACTGAAGCTGCGGGTGGTAAACCGGGCAGGCTGTGTGATGGATGCTATGTATTTCGGTGATCCTGACGCGATGCGGGAATATCTAGTACAGAAGTATGATGAACACCGTGTTCAGGAGCTGTTCTGGGGCAGAGGCGGCGGACTGACGCTTGATTTGACGTATTACCCTTCAATAAACGAGTATATGGGCCGACGCACTCTGCAGATCGTCATAAAAAATTACCGGTAAGACATGCTTCTAGTAATATTATTTCTTGACAAAGCCCGGTGAAAGGGCATAGAATATTTAGGAGTTTCAGGACGAAAAAGAACTGGAGGAGTGAAAAAATGGCAGTACCTTACAATCACAGAGCCATTGAGATGAAATGGAGAAAAAACTGGGAAGAACACCCGGTAAACGTAGATGACGGCAAGAAGCCGAAATATTATTGTCTTGACATGTTTCCGTATCCGTCCGGAAGTGGTATTCACGTAGGCCACTGGAGAGGATACGTTATTTCTGATGTGTGGAGCCGTTACAAGATGATGCAGGGCTATTACCTGATCCATCCCATGGGCTGGGATGCTTTCGGCCTTCCTGCTGAGAACTACGCGATCAAGAACGGTATTCATCCTTCAAAAGCAGTGAAGGAAAACGTAGCGCATTTTAAGGAGCAGTTGAATCAGATTTCTGCGATCTACGACTGGGACCGTGAGGTCAATACGACGGATCCGGAGTTCTACAAATGGACGCAGTGGATTTTCGTGAAGATGTTTAAGGAGGGACTTGCTTACGAGAAGGAGTTCCCGATCAACTGGTGTCCGTCCTGCAAGACAGGTCTTGCGAATGAGGAAGTAGTCAACGGCTGCTGCGAACGCTGCGGCACCACCGTTACGAAGAAGAATCTACGCCAGTGGATGCTGCGCATCACGAAATACGCAGACAGACTGCTGAATGATCTGGACAAGCTGGACTGGCCGGAGAAGGTTAAGAAGATGCAGACCGACTGGATCGGAAAATCCTACGGTGCTGAGGTGGATTTCCCGGTAGAGGGAAGAGATGAGAAGATTACAGTCTACACCACGAGACCGGATACGCTGCACGGCGCTACCTTCATGGTACTTGCACCGGAGCACGCTCTGGCAGCATCTCTTGCAACACCGGAGACGAAGGAAGCAGTAGACAAATATATCTTCGATTCTTCCATGAAGTCCAACGTGGATCGTCTGCAGGATAAGGAAAAGACGGGCGTATTTACCGGCACATATGCGATCAATCCGCTGAACGGCGCAAAGGTGCCAATCTGGCTGTCTGATTACGTGCTGGCAGATTACGGTACGGGTGCGATCATGTGTGTACCGGCCCATGATGACCGTGACTTTGAGTTTGCGACAAAGTTCAATATCCCGATCATTCAGGTCATTGCGAAGGACGGAAAAGAAATTGAAAATATGACAGAGGCTTATACGGATGCCGTTGGAACCATGATCAATTCCGGCGAGTGGAACGGTATGGAGTCTGCTGTTTTAAAGAAAGAAGCTCCGCATATCATCGAAAAGCGCGGACTTGGCCGTGCTACGGTTAATTATAAGCTGCGTGACTGGGTATTTTCCCGTCAGCGTTACTGGGGTGAGCCGATTCCGATCATCCACTGTCCGCACTGCGGAAATGTTCCGGTGCCGGAGGAGGAGCTTCCGCTTCGACTGCCGGATGTAGAATCATACGAGCCGACAGGTACAGGCGAGTCACCGCTGGCAGCCATCGATGAGTGGGTGAACTGCAAGTGTCCGGTCTGCGGTGCCGATGCAAAGCGCGAGACGAACACGATGCCGCAGTGGGCAGGTTCTTCCTGGTACTTCCTGCGCTACGTGGACAACAAAAATGATAAAGAGCTGGTATCAAAGGAGAAGGCAGACAAGTACCTTCCGGTAGATATGTATATCGGCGGTGTGGAGCATGCCGTACTTCACCTGCTGTATTCCAGATTCTATACGAAGTTCCTGTATGATATTGGAGCGATTGATTTCGACGAGCCGTTCCACAAGCTGTTCAATCAGGGTATGATCAACGGCAAGAACGGTATCAAGATGAGTAAATCCAAGGGCAACGTCGTATCACCGGATGACCTTGTACGGGATTACGGCTGTGACAGCCTGCGTATGTATGAGCTGTTTGTTGGCCCGCCGGAGCTGGATGCAGAGTGGGATGACCGCGGTATCGACGGTGTATACCGTTTCCTCAATCGTTTCTGGAAGCTGGCTATGGACAGCAAGGAAGCAAATGTGGCTGAGACAAAGGAGATGGTGAAGCTCCGTCATAAGCTGGTATACGATATTACCCAGCGTCTGGACAACTTCAGCCTGAATACCGTTATCTCCGGTTTCATGCAGTACAACAACAGCATGGCAGAGCTGGCAAAGAAGAGCGGCGGCGTTGACAAAGAGACGGTGGAGACGTTTATCCGTCTGCTGGCTCCGTTTGCCCCGCATATCTCCGAGGAGCTGTGGGAGGAATATGGCCATACGGATTCTGTATTCCATACACAGTGGCCGCAGGCAGATGAAGAGGCGATGAAGGATGACGAGATCGAGATTCCGGTACAGATCAACGGAAAGACGAAGGCTGTCATCTCGATTCCGGTGGACATCTCAAAGGAAGATGCAATTGCAAAGGGCAGGGAAGCTCTGGGCGATAAGCTGAACGGTACGATCGTAAAAGAGATCTATGTGCCGAAGAAGATCGTAAATATCGTGCAGAAATAGCAGCAGGGTATATGGGAACATTTAACAGAAACAGAATGTCCCGGAAATGGCACATAGAAAAACAGTTACAGACATGCAATGGCGCAGGTAGTGGGGACATTACCTGCGCCGTTTTCGATGACAGCCTCAATCATGCCGCTCATCCATATTGTCATATGTCTCACAGAACCGTGCGGCGAAAGCGGGTGGCTCACCCTTTGCGTACAGATGGGAGGTATCGCCGTAGGCGTTCATACGGAAGATTGCCGTTCCCCTGCGCCGTTCCTCTGTCGTGATAGTCGTTACGGAGGTCGGTGCAGCACAGAAGGTATGCCACATCAGCATGGGAGAGATCCCCAGCAGATGCCCGATCAGGATGCATCCGAGACCGAAATGACAGAAAAATACGATCGTGTCATTGTTTGCTTTCTCTACGCGGTACAGATGACCATTTCGGACGTAGCCGTATTCGGCAAGAAGATTGTCGAGATTTGCTGTGACCCATTCATACTCTTCTTTTACGTGTCCGGCTTTCATAATATCCGTATCATACCATGTATTATAGTGGTAATACTGTTCCTGCGGTGTCCAGTCCTGGGGCAGCCAGTCCCAGCAGGTGGGAGCATTTTCATTATCCGGTCTTTTGATCTTTGGCGCGAATTCCCGCAGCCATTCACATTCCACGGCTGTCCGGTTCCTGTCTCTTATACACATCTGACGCTGCCGACGACTTAATAGGTGT
>CAMTFT010000249.1 GCA_947071365.1 uncultured bacterium
TTTTTATTAATAAATGGAAGCGGTTCTGCTACGAGAGCGTGATGCCGAAGCAGTTTTACGAGCTGGATGATAACAGCGTCGAGGTGGTTTTTCTTGGAAGCAGTCAGGTGACTCTGGGAATATCCGGGATGGAGTTGTATGAGGACTACGGTATATCCGCGTATACCTTAGGTACAGCCAATCAGCCGATGCTCGCGACGTATGCATGGTTGCAGGAATGCTATAAGACGCAGAAGATAAAGACGGCAGTTGTGGATGTTGCAGCTCTTTATTATGGCACTGTAAAAGAGGCGCGGTATCATCAGGCATTGGATAATATGAAGTTGTCTTTCAGTAAGATTCAGACAATTTATGAGCACTGTAAGCTGCACGAAAATGCGGATCCGTTTTTCAGCTATATTTTCCGTATTGCAAAATATCATTCGAGGTGGAATTCGTTAACGGAGGATGATTTTACGACTGATACGGATTATCAACCGGTATTTCGCGGAAATGTATTGTATTCAGATCGGGTAAAGGTCAATTTTGACGCAATGGCTTACGACAATGACACGCCGCAGGATGACCTTGCCATGAATGCGGAGCAACTGGAATACTTTGAAAAAATTATAGCGTTCTGTGAAGAAAAAGGAATTCAGTTATTGCTCATCAAGACACCACGGTATGACTGGAGTATTACAAAGCATCAGCAGGTAGAAGCGTATGCGAAGGAGCGGGGGCTGGAATTCCTGGATTTCTCATCGAGAGAAATGCTTGAGGCTGTTGGGCTTGACGCAGAAAATGATTTTCTCGATAAAAAGCATCTGAATATTGACGGAACAGTAAAGCTGTCAGAATATCTCGGTGCATATCTGAAAGAAAATTATGAGCTTACGGATTTCCGGGAAGTGGAAGGCTATGACGAACTAAATTATAAGGAATACCTCGAACGGATCGAGGATGGCAGGCTCCAGCGTGCAACAGAATCTGCGGAATACCTGCAGTATCTGAATAACGAAAGGTATGATATCTTGCTGCAGACGACGGCAGATGTGACGGGAAAATGTACGTCGATGCTGCTTGATACTCTGGCATCTTTTCAATTGCAGGTGGATATCAATACTCTGAATGGAAACGCTTATGTAGCCCAGGTAAACAGCGGCACGTGCGCGTATGAGGGGATGGCTTCGCAAAAGTTTGCCCACAGCGGATATCTTTCGGATGGAGTAAAATATTCTCTTTACGGAACTTATGCATCTTCAACGTCTCCTGCAATAACTGTGAATTATGAAAAATATGGATTTACGGGGCGTGGAGTGAACATTCTGGTGTATGATAATCAAAAAAGCAGGGTTGTGGACTGCAGTACACTCTGTTATAGTGAGGAAGATGGTACAATGGTTCTTCTGAAGGAAAATGAACCATTTACTATGTAAATATTATGATGTCAGGGGTATTTTTGACACTGGCATCATACCATATAATTCAGAACAGAAGCGTCTGACGCAGAATGGGAGGAGAAAATGAGGTTTATTGAGACGTTCCGGGAAGGGGAAAAGATAAACGAGATTTATCTGTGCAAATACAAGCAGTCTGCGACTGCCAAGAACGGCAAAATGTATGAAAATGTGATCCTGCAGGATAAGACAGGAACGATCGATGCGAAGATCTGGGATCCGAACTCATCGGGAATCGAAGAGTTTGATGTGATGGATTATGTGTTCGTTACGGGGGATGTCACAAATTTTCAGGGATCACTGCAGATGAGCATCAAACGGGCGCGGAAAGCGGATGCGACAGAGTACAACGCCGCGGATTACCTTCCGGTCAGCGAAAAGGATCTCGACCAGATGTATGAGGAGCTGATGGGCTATATGAAGCAGGTGGAAAATCCATATCTGCAGAAGCTTATACAGATGTACTTTGTGGATAATGCGGCTTTTATTGAGGCATTCAAGAAGCATTCAGCGGCAAAGACTGTGCACCACAGCTTCGTGGGCGGCCTGCTGGAGCATACGCTGGGAGTTGTAAAGCTCTGTGTATTTTATGTGCGGCAGTATCCCTTCCTCAACAGAGACCTGCTTCTGACATCAGCGTTGTTCCATGATGTGGGAAAATTAAAGGAGATCTCAAATTTCCCGGAAAATGATTATACGGATGACGGGCAGCTTCTCGGCCATATCGTGATGGGCTGTGAGCTGGTGGGCTTTGGCTGCCGCCATATCAAAAATTTCCCGAAAAAGCTGATGAGCGAGCTGCAGCACTGTATATTGGCGCATCACGGTGAGCTGGAATTCGGTTCCCCGAAAAAACCGGCTCTGGCAGAGGCGATGGCGCTGAACTATGCGGACAATACGGACGCGAAGCTGGAGACGATGAGGGAAATTTTAAAGAGTGCCGGAGATAATAAGGAGTGGCTCGGATTCAACCGGCTGTTTGAGTCGAATCTTCGGAGGAGTACGGAGTTTTGATGGTATCATGATCGTGGTAATATGAAATGCGAGACAATTTGTCCGCTATCTTTTAATCTGGTATTGTATATTTTGTTTTTGCAGGCAACGAGTTGGGTGGTTATATTAAGTACCCTTTGGATATGCAGGAATATTTGATTTGGCGTCAGTGTACAAAGGGAGGCTGTTCCCTGTACACTGGCGCCAGTTTATAAGGAGACGTATGAAAAAGAATGATGTATTGACGGTGACAATTGAAGATCTGAGCAGCGACGGTCTAGGTATCGGCCATTATGATGGCCTGGCGCTTTTTGTGAAGGATACAGTCATCGGTGATGTGGCGGAAGTCAAGATCATGAAAATGAAGAAGACGTATGGTTTCGCGAGGCTGATAAAGCTGATCAGCCCCAGCGGCGACCGGATCGAAACGCCGTGTCCGGTTGCCAGACAATGCGGGGGCTGCCAGATCCAGGCGATGAGCTATGAGGCGCAGCTTCGCTTTAAGGAAGGAAAGGTGCGGGGCAACCTGCAGCGCATCGGCAAATTTGACTGTCCCCCCATGGAACCGATCATCGGAACGGAGCGCCCCTTCCGCTACAGAAATAAAGCGCAGTTTCCCGTTGGACTGGGAAAGGACGGGAGGATCATTGCGGGATTTTATGCGGGAAGAACGCACTCCATCATCGAGTGCAGGGACTGTCTGCTGGGCTGTGAGGTCAATCAGAAGATTCTTGATGCGGTGCTTGCGCATATGGAGACCCATCACATTTTACCGTATGACGAGGAGTCCGGCAAAGGACTTGTGCGTCACATCATGACGAGAGTCGGATTTAAAACGGGACAGATCATGGTCTGTATCGTTATAAATGGCGAGGATCTGCCCGCAAGTGAGAAGCTGGCAAATAAGCTTGCCGCGATTCCCGGGATGACCAGCATTACACTGAATATCAACAAAGAAAAAACGAATGTCATCATGGGACGCAGACTGAAACTGCTCTGGGGGCAGGAGTATATCGAGGACGATATCGGGCAGGTGCGTTTTCGAATCTCGCCGCTGTCCTTTTATCAGGTCAATCCGGTGCAGACAGAAAAGCTTTATGGCAAGGCGCTGGAATATGCTGGCCTGACGGGCGAAGAAACGGTGTGGGATCTTTACTGCGGAATCGGCACGATCTCACTGTTCCTTGCACAGAAGGCGAAGCAGGTATACGGCGTGGAGATCGTGCCGGAGGCGATCGCGGATGCGCGTCAGAATGCCGCGCTGAACGGTATCGAAAACGCGGAGTTTTATGTAGGCAGGGCAGAGGATGTGCTGCCGGAAAAGTATGCGTCAGAGGGAATCCATGCGGATGTGATCGTGGTAGACCCGCCGCGTAAGGGCTGCGAACAGAGCGTGCTGGAGACAATGATTCAGATGAAACCGGAACGTATTGTGTATGTGAGCTGCGATTCAGCGACGCTGGCGAGGGATCTGAAGTATTTGTGTGGGAATGGGTATGAGCTTGAGAGGGTGTGCCCGGTGGATATGTTTGGGAATAGTGTGCATGTTGAGACAGTCGCTCTGCTCACTCGAAAAGCCCAGTAAATCAAGGGTTTCTGCAGATTAAAAGAAAAAATGTTGCTGTATCTCACGTGAAATATGTTTGGTGAGACGGCTTGTTTTCCGGGGTGGGGTTCAAAGATAATTTGCGGAAATGGAGTTTCGCTAAATTGTATGGGTTCTGTCTCTTATACACATCTGACGCTGCCGACGACTTAATAGGTGTAG
>CAMTFT010000250.1 GCA_947071365.1 uncultured bacterium
GGCTCGGAGATGTGTATAAGAGACAGGGTATACATACGGTGACCGTAGTTCCCTCTCCCTTGACACTTTCAAAGGAAAGGCCGTATTCCGGGCCGTAATTCAGACGAAGCCGCTCATTTACATTTCCAATGCCGAAGCCCCGCTCATGAGACGCTTCACCCTTCAGCTTCCCCTTAAGGCGCTCCAGCTCTGCCTCATCCATACCGATTCCGTTGTCTATCACCTCGAGGAAGATCCTTTCCTCCCTTTCATAACCGCGAACTGTGATCTTTCCTTTTCCCCTCTTATTTTTAATGCCGTGGTACAGGGCGTTTTCCACCACAGGCTGCAGTGTCAGCTTCAGTATCGTGTAATCGTAAAGCGCCGGGTCCACATCTATCTCATATTCCAGGATATCGGCATACCGGAATTCCTGAATACTCAGATAGCTCCGGATATGCGATTCTTCCTCCCGGATCGTGATGTAATCCTTTCCCTCACTCAACGTCGTCCGGAAGAACTGGGAAAGCGCCGTTACCATGGAGACGACCTCCTTATCCTGTCCGCCCTCCGCCATCCACACGATCGCATCCAGCGTGTTGTAAAGAAAGTGCGGATTGATCTGCGCCTGAAGGAGCTTCAGCTCCGTGTCCCGCAGATTGCGCTGCTCCTTTTTGATATTTTCGATCAGGAACTGGATCTCCCCTGTCATATCATTAAAGCTCTTCGTCAATACCTGGATCTCATCGCCGGATTCGATCTCCGCCGGTGAGAAATTTCCCTTTGCCACCTCCTGAGTCGCCGTACAAAGCTCCCGGATAGGCTGCGTAACGCTGCGCGTGATCATCTTCGTCAATATCAGCGTCAGAATCAGGATCAGAACAAGAATCGCCGTACACAGCACCAGCGTATCCCGGGCTCTCATCTCCAGATCCGCCCGGATATTTTCAAGGTTGACTGCTTCATAATAAATATATTCCTGAAGGTTGTCCTGAATAAGCTGTGTGGAGCTTCGTATATCCTTATCCAGCAGCTCAATGTTTTCCGCATAATGGCCGCCGTTTTGGATATTGTCATCGATCTTCTGCACGACCCGCTCCAGCCATTTCAGACTCTTGCTGATACGGCGCATCAGCCCGGCTCCATCTTTTCCTGACTGCTGCTCCTGACGGTTTACGGCATTTCGCATCTCGTTGATCAGGGCATACGGGTTGCGTATCCTCGCCGAATCAGACCAGCTCTCCACCACGTTGCTGTCCAGTGTATCCATATCCAGGTTTCCGGCAATCGCCCGGTACATACTGTAATCAAGATCTGTCTTAAAATTCAGGCTGTAATCCTTTATCACTGTGATGTTTTTTACGCTCTGATTGTAGGCCGTACTGAAATTGATCAGATTCACCAGAAGATACAGTACCAGGCACGTCAGCGGCACCATAATGATACCCACCAGCAGGTTCATACGCCTGCTCAGGGAATATTTTTTCAAAAATTTCATGACTGTCCCTCACTCTTGCGCGACCTGTATTCCTTCGGGGTACATCCGCAGATCTTCTTGAATATATAGCTGAAATAATGGGAATCCTTGTAACCCACCTGATAGCCGATCTCCGAACTGCGCATATCGGTACACATCAGCAGCTCCTTCGCCTTCCCGAGACGCACATCCGTCAGATATTCAATAAAGGTCGTCCCCGTTTCCTGACGGAAAAGCGTGCTGAAATAGCTGGGGCTGATATTGACCATAGCCGCCGCCTGATTCATGGAAAACTCATTGTTCTGGAAATTTTCAAGCACACATGATTTTGCCTTTTCGATCACGCTTTGATATTTATTTCTGGCAGAGCCGTCCCGAAGGCGGATCGTCTCCCGAAACAGCTTCTTCACGTACTCTGTCATCCCCGTCTCAGATGTGGCATAATAGGAGAACTGATCCACATCCCGGCATTCACTGGAAAGCTCCGACGGATCCACCCCAAGCTTTTCCAGGAACTGGCACGCGCAGAAATTCATATCCACGATCAGGTAATGACAGAACATCAGGGAACGGTAATTTTCAAGGCCGATGTTGTCAAAATATTCCTCAACAAAGTCATCGATCTCCTCTGCGACTCCCACCCGCAGGAAGTTTTCCACCAGCTCCCTGTTTATCTTGGAGGAATCCACAGCGATCAAGCTCATATCACGCTCCTCACGGTATTCCCGTTTCTCGATCTGGCATGCTTTGACAAACTGACTTTTTTCTGCGAAGAACCGGCTGGCAAAGGCTTTGCTGGCAGACTGGTAGGAACTGCGGATATCGCTCAGCCTCTGCACCGTATTGCCGACGCCGCCGAAATACCGAAGCTCCGTATTATTTTTCAGCATGGCCTGCACCCGTTCCTCAAGCTGCTTCAGATCTGCCTCCACCTGCTCCATCGTCTCTGCTTTCAGCAGAAAGGCCCATCCCTCCGGCCCCCGGTCAAAGGACAGGAGATTGTCCCAGGATTCCGCGCTCTCATTTATCCGCTCTGCCACACGCACCAGCTCCTTCGAGTATGCCTGGCTCTCATCAGGAGTCATAAGCTTGAACAGGAGCACCGTATAAAATGCGGCCGTCAGATCTATCCCCAGAGCGCGCCCCTGCTCCAGAAATTCCCGGGTCGAGCAGTCCTGCAGCACAATGCGGTCGAACAACTGCTTTTTCTCCAGGCTGATATTTTCCTGCATTTCCTTCTGGTACTGCGCCAGCAGATCCCGCTGCGCCCGTTCCTCCCGGATGATGTCAGCAACTCTTTTTACGACCTCCATCAGCTTTTCAGACGTGATCGGCTTCAGCAGATAATCCGTCACCCCCAACGTGATGGCCTGCTTCGCATAGTCGAACTCACTGTAACCGCTCAGTATGATGATCTTCGTATCCGGCATTTCCTTTCTCACCAGCTCAGACAGCTCCAGCCCGTTCATAAAAGGCATACGGATATCTGTGATCAGAATATCCGGCTGCGTCTTTTTGATCAGCGGCCACGCCAGCTCTCCGTCACTCGCATCACCGACAAACGTAAATCCCTCTTTCTCCCATGGGATATTCCGCTTAATACCGTTTCGCATAATGACTTCATCTTCTACCAAAAATACCTTGATCATTGTATTCTCTCCTATCTTAATATGCGCCTTTTCCTTATTGTATCTGGCTTTGCTTTGTCCGCTCCCGCGCCACAAAATACACCCGCTCGCTGTCAGATGCCGGCTTTTCTGTAGTAAAAGCATTGTACACGGCCTCAAGCTGCAGCCCGGCTTCCTCCAGCAGATGACACACCGCACTGATCTCATACGCTTTCTGGTAATGAGTTTCCTCGTACTTCTCATACAGTCCGTCTTCCCGGCGGATGAACAGTGTCAGATCGTACTCGTTGATCATTTCATCACCGTCATACCAGTTTTCCCAGATAAAACTGCTCTCCTCCCGGTTCTCCGCGATCACCGTATCTCCCAGGAGTTCTTCATATTTATATATGGTATTCATATCAAAAATAAATACGCCGCCGGGATCAAGGTAATTATTCACCAGCTTAAATACTGTCAGCAGATCCTCCGGCTGTGTTATGTAATTCATCGAATCGCAGACGCTCACCACGGCCTTCACCGTTCCGTACAGTTCAAATTCCCGCATATCCTGCAGCAGATACAGGATATCATGGCCGGACTGTTCCTTTTTCTCCCGGGCGATCTCCAGCATCTCTACAGAGTTATCTACGCCTATCATATCGTATCCGTACCCGGCCAGCAATTCCGTCATGGAGCCGGTGCCGCAGCCCAGCTCCAGAACGAGGCCGTCCTGCACACCGTATTTTAACAGAAGATGATGCAGGTATGTGCTCCATTCTTCGTAGGGGATGTTGTCCATGAACAAGTCGTATACTCTTGCAAAGCTGCCGTAAATACTGTACTTATCAGCATTTTCCATTGTTCGAAACCTCTCTTTACCACCGTTTATATTTTGTCTATATACAAGCATAAAGCGAGATGGCACTTTTGTCCACTATTTAATTTTCTTTGCGGCAACAAAAATGAGCCAGGTAAGGGAAAGCCCGGAAATACCTCATTTCCGGACTTTCTCTTACTTGACTCAAAGTATTAAATGCTCTTCACACTTTCTCTCTCAATAAACTGTGTACACACCTGAAGCTTAAGCTTCACGCCATCGTTATCCTTCATCATATCTCT
>CAMTFT010000251.1 GCA_947071365.1 uncultured bacterium
TACACCTATTAAGTCGTCGGCAGCGTCAGATGTGTATAAGAGACAGGATTATGCGCAGGACGCGTTGGGCGACCTTGTGTTCGTCAATCTTCCGGAGGCAGGAGATGAGGTGACTGCCGGGGAAGCATTTGCGGATGTGGAATCTGTAAAAGCAGTATCCGATGTCTTTTCACCTGTGAGCGGTACGGTAGCAGAGATCAATGAGGAGCTGCTGGACGCTCCGGAAAAGATGAACGAAGATCCGTATGGCGCATGGCTGATTCGGGTAGAGAACATTACGGACAAAGAGGAACTGCTGGACGCAGAAGCGTATATCAGCTTTTATGAGAGTGAAGCGGACGCATAAAGATTGCAGAAACGCAGGAGATTAAGTTAAAGTAAACACAGGAAAACTTTGTGAGGGTAATGCGGACGCAGGAGAAATTTATCAGGGTAGAGCAAACGTATAAAATTTGTCAGGCGTACAGGGAAACAGGAGAAGGATTCCCAGGGAGGAGGTACGATATGGGAACGTATTTGCCGAACACGAAAAAGGTGCAGCAGGAGATGCTGCAGGAAATCGGTGCAGGCAGCTTTGATGCGCTATTTGCGCATATTCCGGAGGAGGTAAGGCTAAAGGAGCTGAAGCTTCCGTCGGGGCTTTGCGAAATGGACGCTTTCAATGAGATGGAGACTATTTCGGAGAAGAACAGGAGATTCAAACACATTTTTCGGGGAGCAGGCGCTTACAATCATTATATTCCGGCGATCGTGGGAAGTGTTACAGGGAAAGAAGAGTTTGTGACTGCATATACGCCGTATCAGGCGGAGATCAGCCAGGGTATTCTGCAGTCGATTTTTGAATATCAGACGATGATCTGCGAGCTGATGGGGATGGATACCAGCAATGCCTCTGTCTATGACGGAGCAACGGCTGCCGCTGAGGCGGTGGCTATGTGCCGGGAGCGTAAGCGGGAAGTGGCGTACGTTTCTGCAACATCAAATCCCCAGGTCATTGAGGTGATTCGGACCTACTGCTATGCCAGCAATACGCGGGTCGAGCTGATTCCGGAGAAAGACGGCGTAACGGATGTGGATGCGCTGAAGGCAGCACTGAACGAAACGAGTGCATGCTTTTATATGCAGCAGCCCAACTTTTACGGCATTGTGGAAGATGCAGATGCTCTTAGCGCTGTTGTTCATGAGGCAGGAGCAAAATTTATTATGGGTTGTAATCCGATCGCGCTGGCGGTCATGAAGACACCGGCGGAGTGCGGCGCTGATGTTGCTGTGGGAGAGGGACAGCCTCTGGGGCTTCCGATGGCTTTTGGCGGCCCGTACCTCGGCTTTATGACGGCAACATCAAAGATGGCCAGAAAGCTGCCGGGACGTATCGTCGGAGAGACGGTGGACCGGGACGGAAAGCGGGCGTATGTGCTGACGCTGCAGGCCAGAGAACAGCATATCCGGCGAGAAAAGGCCAGCAGTAACATCTGCTCGAATCAGGCGCTCTGTGCGCTGACCGCGGCAGTGTATCTTTCATCTATGGGAGAAGAGGGAATGAAGCAGGTGGCTTCTCTCTGTATTTCAAAGGCACATTATCTGGCAGAGGAGCTTCAAAAAGCCGGGCTGAGGATGAAATACAACCATTCTTATTTCCATGAGTTTGTGACAGTTTCAGACGGTAAGTCGAAGGAGATCCTCAATGCGCTGGAGCAGCAGGGAATTCTTGGCGGACTGATGCTGAATGAGGATGAGATCCTCTGGTGCGCAACAGAAAAGAACACGAAATCTGAAATAGACACAGTAGCAGGAATCGTAAAGGAGGTGTGCGGCGCATGAAGCTGATATTTGAGAGAGGAAGAGAAGGACAGCACTGTACGCTGCTCCCGGCTTTGGATGTTCCGGCAGTGGAGCTGGATGCTCCGAAGAGAGAAAAGCCGCTTCACCTGCCCCACGTTTCAGAAAATGAGCTGAGCAGGCATTATACGGAGCTGGCAGGCCAGGTACACGGCGTGAACAATGGATTTTACCCGCTGGGCTCCTGTACGATGAAGTACAACCCAAAGGTAAATGAAAAGGCAGCTTCCCTGCCTGGCTTTACGGATATCCATCCGCTTCAGCCAGAGCATACGGTGGAGGGATGTCTTGAGGTACTGAAAAAATTAGAGGAAATGCTCTGCGAGATCACCGGGATGGATGCGATGACGATGCAGCCGGCAGCCGGAGCACACGGAGAATTTACCGGACTTTTGCTGATCAAGTCTTATCATGACAGCAGGAAGGATACAAAGCGGAAAAAGATCATCGTACCGGATTCCGCCCACGGGACAAATCCGGCCAGTGCGGCGATGATGGGGTACGAGGTGGTCAGCATTCCGTCCAGCGCGGACGGATGCGTGGATCTGGATGCGCTGCGGGCGGCAGTCGGAGAAGACACGGCGGGACTGATGCTGACAAATCCGAATACCGTTGGTCTTTTTGATAAAAATATTCTGGAAATTACTTCAATCGTCCATGAGGCGGGTGGGCTTGCGTACTATGACGGCGCAAACCTGAATGCAGTCATGGGAATCGTACGGCCCGGAGATATGGGATTCGACGTGGTGCACCTGAATCTGCACAAGACATTCTCCACGCCCCACGGCGGAGGCGGCCCGGGAAGCGGCCCGGTGGGCTGTAAATCATTTCTGAAGGAATTCCTTCCGGGCGGATCATGTTCCGTCGGAAGAGTAAAAGCTTTCTATGGCAATTTCCTGGTGGTGGTACGCGCGTTGACGTACGTACTGACGCTTGGAAAGGAAGGAATCCCGGAAGCGGCTGAAAACGCAGTGCTGAATGCCAACTATATGATGCATAAGCTGAAGGATATTTATCCTATGGCATATGATGAGACGTGTATGCATGAGTTTGTAATGACACTGGAAAAAATGAAGCATGAGATCGACGTATCCGCAATGGATATTGCGAAGGCGCTGCTGGATTACGGTATCCATCCGCCAACCATGTATTTCCCGCTGATCGTCCATGAGGCGTTAATGATCGAGCCGACAGAGACGGAGAGCAAGGAGACGCTGGATGAGGTGATCCGCGTATTCCGGGAGATCTACGAAAAGGCGAAGGCGAACCCGCAGGCAATGCATGAGGCTCCGGTGGAGACTTATGTGAGAAGGCTGGACGAGGTGCGGGCGGCCAGAAAGCCGGTGCTCCGATACAGCTTTACAGAAGCATAAGACAGTGCCATCATGCTAAAACGAAGATGCTCTGAACGATGTGATATTGGAGGAATGATGAAGTGATCACGAAGCTCAGCACATATATGACGGACAGCGTGAACCCATACAGAAATCTGGCGACGGAGGAGTATCTGACACTGCACACGGAACCGGGAGAGTGCATTCTGTTTCTGTGGCAGAACAGTCATACAGTGGTCATTGGGAAAAATCAGAATTGCTGGAAGGAATGTAAGGTCAATTATCTGGAGGGGGACGGCGGCCATCTGGCACGCCGTCTCTCAGGTGGAGGCGCCGTCTTCCATGATCTGGGAAATCTGAATTTTACCTTCTGCATCCGGCACGAGGATTATGATGTGGAAAGGCAGTCTGAGGTGATCCTGCAGGCGGTCAGAATGCTTGGAATAGAAGCGGAAAAGACAGGAAGAAATGATATAACGGTATCGGGCCGGAAGTTTTCCGGGAATGCGTTTTACAGGACGAAAGACTTCTGCTATCACCATGGGACGCTTCTGGTGGACGTTGACAAAGAACACATGTCGAAATACCTGAATGTATCGAGGGAGAAACTTCAGACGAAGAGTGTTTTGTCTGTCAGATCGAGAGTCGTGAATCTGAAAGAACTGAAACCGGAAATTACTGTATCGCTGCTGGGAGAAAAGATGATTCAGGCGTTTGAAGCAGTGTACGGATATTCCTCCAGACCACTTCCGGACAGCCGTCTGGACTGGCAGGAGATTGGGACGTATGAGAAAAGATTTTCCTCCTGGGAATGGAAATACGGCAGGAAGCTGCCTTTTCAGTACAGTATGGAGAGACGGTTTTCCTGGGGAGACATTGAGCTTCAGTTTCAGGTGGACAGCGGAGTGGTGCAGGCGGTGAATGCATTTTCCGATGGAATGGATCAGGCGTTTGTCGCTTCGCTGTCTCTTATACACATCTGACGCTGCCGACGACTTAATAGGTGTAGAT
>CAMTFT010000252.1 GCA_947071365.1 uncultured bacterium
CACCTATTAAGTCGTCGGCAGCGTCAGATGTGTATAAGAGACAGGTTTATTGGCTTAAGTGGAAGCTGAGCTGAGAATATAAAAGTATAGATAATATATAAAAGCATGAAAAGCGGGGATAACGCAGAATGATACAAGTGAAGTATTGCTCTGTCGGTATCCCCGCTTTCTGTTATTTTGACTGAAAAAAATGAAAAATCCTCTTGCTATTTGTCGATTATCATGATAGAATGCATTTAGTTAGTCCAGTGGACAAATTAATGGAGGACATGCAATGAACCAGCAGGGAATGAAAGCTGAGAACAAGCAGAAAATATACCGGGCGATCAGTGAAGTGCCGGGTATTTCCCGGGTGAATATCGCGAAGCAGTGTAAATTCAGCAAGACGACCGTGTCCATTCTGGTGGATGAGCTGATTCAGGAGGGGTACGTGGTAGACGGCGGTCTTTCTTTAAATCAGGTGACCGGTCAGGGCAGGAAGCCCAGCAGTCTCTTCCTGAACAAAAAAGCGCATTGTCTGATCGTGGTGAACTGGCACAAGCGTTACATTCAGATATGCCGTGCAGATCTTGGCTGTTCGGTGAAGAAGGTACGCACGGTTGTTCCGGACGGTGAGGAGGATGTACAGCAGTTTCTGGCAGAGCAGATCCGGGAATTTATCCGGACAGAGTGCGGGGAGTCACACGTGCTGGCTGTCTGCATGATTCTTCCGGCGATGATCGACCGAGTGGGCGGCGAGGTGATCTCCGCCGTTCTTTCCGAAAAACAGACGTATCGCGTAATGGAAAGACTGAGTCGGGAGCTGCAGGAATATTCACTTGTGTTTTTTAATGATACAGCGTGTATGGCATACGCGGAGAAGGTGTATGGCAGCGGCAATCGGCGGGATGACTTTGTATACATAAACCTGAATGATGGTATAGGTGCAGCCTTCGTACTGGGTGGTGGGCTTCTGGGGGGAGCCGGTGGAATGACGACCCAGTTCGGGCATTTTTCTCTGGGGCGCGAAGGAGAATCGTGTATTTGCGGAGGACATGGCTGCCTTGAGACACGGGTGGGTGAACAGGCACTGACACAGAGAATCAGAGAGTGCGGCGCCGAAGCAAGCTTTGAAGGCTGTGATCCTGTGTTGTTTCGGGATGTCGGAGCGCGGGGGGCCGCAGGCGATGCAGGCGCGCTTCGGGTGATGGATGCACTTGCGCAGGATATCGGATATGCCCTGGGCAATCTGATCACAATGCTTCGGGTAGACCGGGTTGTTCTGGGAGGTCTTGGCCGCAATTTGGGAGAAGGCTTTTTGCAGCGGGTACGTCAGGCGGTAACCGGTATTGGATTTCAGCAGTTTGTACAGCGGTCAGTGATCGAATACACGACGCTGGATGAGGATGCCCTGTTTGGCGGCGCGGCACGCTACTATATGGACAATTATTTTGCATTCAGTGAGCAATCAGAGCGAATGGTGATGTAAAGGAGGAAAGGATATGGAACGGATAATTGGGGTGAATTCCAACTGTTATCACGGGTATTCAATTGAAGAAGCTCTCGAGGGGATCAGAAATGCCGGTTTCCACTATGTGGAGCTGACGGCGACAAAGGGCTGGACCGAGCACGTATTTCCTACGCAGCCCTTCGGATATCTGGCAGGTCTGCGCAGGCAGATGGAGCGTATGGATCTGATTCCGTTTGCGATGAGTGGTCATTGCAATCTGATGGACCGGGAGAGGCTGCAGGATTTTACCCAGAATATCGAGCTGGCGGGATTCTTTGGCTGTGACTATATTGTAAGCTCAGTGGGCGAGGCGCACCTTGAGGACAGGGAAAAGGGTGGAATCGATGTGATCGCGGAAAACCTTGAGACGCTGCTGCCTTGGCTGGAGCGTTTTCAGATGGCCCTGGTGCTGGAGATCCACGGGGAGCATTGCACGGGCAGTATTCTGAAAGAGATTACGGACCGGATGCATTCTGAACTGATCCGCATCAATTATGATACGGCAAACGCGGTGTTCTACGGAGGTGTGGATCCGGTGCAGGATATAGATGTCTGCATGCAGGAGATCGCTTACATGCATCTGAAGGACAAGGCAGGAGAGCAGAAGGAATGGAATTTCCCAGCACTTGGCAAGGGCGATATTGCATTCCCGGAGATATTCCGGAAGCTTGAACAGGCAGAAAATGGCTGTCCGTTCAGCGTTGAAATAGAATTTACGCAGCAGGGGCCGAAGGATCTGGCAGAGGTTAACCAGGCGGTTCTGGATTCGGCGGAATATCTGAAAAAGCAGGGCTTTATATTGTAAGGGTGACAGACACCAGGGTTTTGTATTGTGGGGGCGAATCAGACACAATAACGTGTTTTGATAGAGAAAAAAAGGAGGATTAGACAATGAAAATGAAAAAAGTAGTATCTTGCACACTGACATTATCCATGGCTGCAGCTTTGGCGGCAGGTATGGGTATCACCTCTTTGGCAGAGGAAAAGGACAGCTATACCTTTGGTTATATCGCATATGATATGACGGATATCTGGAATGAGTATTCTGCAAGAGCTTTTGAGTATGCCGCATCTCAGGCAGAAGTGTCTGTAGAGGCAGTTGTTCTGGATTCCAAGAACAGCCTGGAAGAGTCTGTAACAGCAATGGAATCCCTGATTCAGCAGGAAGTAGATGGAATTTCCATTTTCCCGATTTCTACTGAGCAGGGCGCACAGCTTGTAAAGATGGCAAATGAAGCAGGCATTCCGGTAACGGTTGAGAACTTTGCTATGGATATCGAGGATCCGGGCGACTACATCGCGACGGTAGCATGTGAGTACGATCTGATCGGCTACAACGCAATCAAGTACATCGCTGAGAACAAACCGGGCGCAAAGATTTTCTTCTGTGCAGGACAGGAGGGTGCCGGTGTATATGAGAAGTATCAGGAAGGTGTAGACCGTGCAATCGAAGAGTTTGGCGATCAGGTTGAGATCGTATCTACGCTGCATGCGGACTGGCTGACAGACAAGGCTTACGATGTGACTACGGATCTGATTTCTTCAGGTACAGAGTTTGATTACATCTTCGCAAACAACGATATGATGGCACAGGGCTGCTATCAGGCACTGCAGGATGCAGATATGGCAGACGTACCGATCGTTTCCACAGGCGGATCACCGGACGGATATCAGATGCTGGTAGATGGCGTTGAGGCTGCAAACATGACTGCACCAGTTTCTATTCAGGGTATTCAGACATTCAAGAACCTGTATGAGAAGGTCGTAGAGGGCAAGGATCCGGAAGAAAAATTCCTGTCTCTGCCGGTACTGCCGATTTCCGCTGATAAGCTGGACGAATTCATCGCATGGGATAATTATGAGGCTGCTTACAATTACGTATACGGCAAATAAGAGTAAAAAATGCGCACGGATGCCGGAAAGTATAACTTAGAAAGTATCCGGCGCTGCAGAGGTGTGCTTCGTGAAATGGTGATAAAGCCGTAAAGGTGCATGAAGCACACCTTTGTTGTATCACGGGAGATCCGATGGTGGGAGGTGTACCCCTTGAAGGTGGATTATACAAAACAGAAGCCAATTCTGGAAATGAAGGGAATTAAGAAAGAATTTTCCGGAGTTTACGCATTATCCGGCATTACCTTTGATCTGTATCAGGCGGAGGTCCATTGCCTGGTGGGAGAAAACGGGGCAGGAAAGTCTACGTTGATGAAGGTGCTGAGCGGTGCGTATGCACCCAGTGAAGGCGAGATTTGCCTGGATGGTAAAGTATATCAGACGCTGACGCCCAATTCTTCCAAGGAGTTGGGAATCAATATTGTTTACCAGGAAAATGACCTGGTGCCCAGCATGAATGTGGTAGAAAATATTTATGTGGGGAATGAGGCTACAAAGGGTTTTGGATTTGTGGATTTTAAGCGGATGCGCAGGGAAACGGTGAAGCAGATGGAAGATCTGGGGATCCATCTGGATCCGGATACGAAAATTGAGGATCTGTCGGTATCTGACCAGCAGTTTGTAAAAATTTTAAAAGCCCTGTCCGTGGAGCCGAGAATTCTGATCATGGACGAGCCTACGTCCATGTTTAATGTGGAGGATGCGGCAAAGGTATTGAAGCTGACACAGAAAATTACCGAAAAAGGTATCGGCTGTCTCTTATACACATCTCCGAGCCCACGAGACGGAGCTACATCT
>CAMTFT010000253.1 GCA_947071365.1 uncultured bacterium
AACTAATGTTGCGCTTTTTGTTAGTCACATAATTATTTGCTTTTCAAAACATTCCCGGCGCAGCATCTACATCAAAAAGGAGGACTCTTATGGAACAAAAGACAGCCATCAATCAATCGCAAAAAGAAAATAAGATGGGCACCATGCCGATTCCGCGTCTGCTGGTCAGCATGTCATTGCCTATGATTATCTCAATGCTGGTACAGGCATTATACAACGTTGTGGACAGTATTTTCGTATCTCAGATCAATGAAAACGCACTGACCGCCGTATCACTTGCATTTCCGATTCAGAACCTGATGATTGCCGTGGCCTCCGGTACCGGCGTCGGTGTCAACGCGCTGCTTTCCAGGAGCCTCGGTGAAAAAAATTATGAGCAGGCAAACAGGGCAGCCAACAACAGTGTCCTGCTGACGCTCTGCAGCTATGCGGTATTCGCGCTGGTGGGAATCTTCGGTTCCCGTCTGTTCTTTGCTTCTCAGACGACGGACTCGCAGATTCAGGAATACGGATTCCAGTACATGAGTATCATCTGTACCCTCTCCTTCGGAGTATTTGCACAGGTCAATATGGAACGATTGCTGCAGTCCACCGGCCTGACCTTTTACAATATGATCACGCAGGGAACGGGAGCGATCATCAATATCATTTTTGACCCGATCCTGATCTTCGGATATTTCGGCTTCCCGAAAATGGGCGTTGCCGGAGCTGCCGCTGCCACCGTTTTCGGTCAGATCGTGGCTATGCTCCTCGGAATTTACTTTAATTTCAAGAAAAACACGGAAATCAAGCTCTCACTGAAGCGGATGCGCTTCCACGGACCGACTGTCAAAATGATCTACATCGTCGGCATTCCTTCTATTTTAATGATGTCCATCGGCTCCATCATGACCTTCGGCATGAATAAGATCCTGCTGATGTTCTCATCGACGGCTGCCGCCGTATTCGGTGTATACTTTAAGCTCCAGAGCTTCTTCTTCATGCCGATCTTCGGTATGAACAATGCTATCGTTCCGGTAATCGCATTTAACTACGGTGCCCGGAACAGGAAGCGTATCATGGATTCCATGCGCCTCGGCTGTATTGCCGCCTTCGTCATGATGATGCTGGGACTCATTGCATTTAATGTGATTCCGGATGTGCTGCTGAGATTTTTCAACGCATCCGAAGATATGCTATACATCGGCTGCAAGGCGCTGCGCACCATCAGCCTCAGCTACATCTTTGCCGGTTTCTGTATCGTCATCGGTTCCGTATTTCAGGCGCTTGGCAACGGCGTGTACAGCCTGATCGTATCCGTCTGCCGTCAGCTCCTGGTGCTGCTTCCATCCGCATGGATCCTTGCGCAGACAGCCGGGCTGGACGCCGTATGGTGGTCTTTCCCCATTGCCGAGCTGGCTTCCATCGCGATGTCTGTCATTCTGTTCCGAAGGATCTACAGGCAGAAGATTCAGCCGCTGGGAGCGTAATGATTGCGTGAACCAACATCAAAAACGTACTCCACATCTTCATAGGAAGAGTTTACGATCTTTACAAAAAATGGCCGCCGCACAATGCGACAGCCATTTTTTTGCAGTTCAATATACTGCAATTTCCAATCTTCATTTCCCATAAAACTTTCTCTGCACTACACAAAAGCATTTCTCTGCGGATCGTACTCGTAATTCACAGCCCGCAGCTTTTCCTGCAGCTCGTCTTTGTCCACATCCATGCTGGCGCAGAAATCCTCCAGCGTTGCATAATTGTCGCGAAGCTGCGTATTGACGTAGCTCAGCAACATGATCGGATCCTGGGGTAAACTCATAATATCGCTCCTTACCTGTTTTATCTTTGCACTATTACGTTAATCTTATATTTTATATTTCCCGATTGAACGGTTATCACTGCTTTTCCTTTCTTTTTCGCCTTCAGTTTTCCAGAGCTGGAAACCGTCACTACCTTTTTGTTGGAGGATTTGTAAGTAACCTTATCGTCACTGTTCTTCGGTGTGATCACCGGCTCCAACTGATCCGTCATGCCACGCTTCTGGAAGATCAGATTTGGGATCAGCCCGGAAATTGCAGTAGTCCTGATCTTCGGAACTGTAACCGTAAACGTCAGTTTCTTCGCTAAACCGGATCTCACGGTAATCTTCGCTGTTCCTCCGCCTACCGCAGTGATCACGCCCTTGGAATTCACCTTAGCCACCTTCGTGTTGGAAGAATAAAACGTCATTTTCTGCTTTGCTGTAAGTGGATAAACCGCCAGATTTCTCTCTTTTACAAGGTTATATTTGGCTTTTCTTTCCAGCTTGATCTTTGTACTTCCCGTCTTCGTTATGGACTTACCCAGTACGGTAGTAAGCTGAACCTTTACTGTTACGGTTGCTTTTTTTCCGCTGGCAAGTGTAACGGTGATCTTGGCTGTTCCTCTTTTCTTTCCGGTGATCTTGCCGTTCTTGTTCACCGTTGCCACCGAGGTTTTGTTGGATTTCCAGGATTTGACGTAATCTCCATTCTGAAGTCCGCTCACTTTCACGACGCTTGTGGACTGCTTTACCTTTAACGGTATGGAAGTAACATTCAGTTTTATCGTCGGTTTAAGTGCTGATCCGGTGCTCCTTGTCTCCACCTTCTTGCATCTGCTGCAGGTTCGTTTTTCCTGCCGCGGTGCAAATACAGTGGCCTCCTTCGTCACTGTCCAGCCTCCAAAGGAATGGCCGAGAGCGCCGGTCGTCTGCTGATTCACCTGTACTTTGCAGACCGTACAATTCTGTATTCTGGTTCCGCTGCCCGTACACGTGGCACTCTTTGTTGTGATCCAGGGACCGGCAGTATGAGCCTTCAAAGAGCCATACTTCTCCGTCTTTGCAGCCTGGCAGACTGAGCACGTATATGTCCTTTCGGCCAGAGTCGTGCAGGTCGCATCCTTGCTGTGGGTCGCATTCTGCCAGTTGTGGCGCTGCATAGAAAATTCGTAATTCGTTCTGTCATAGCCCATATCAATGGGCACGTCGCCAAGGCTGATAATGTTGGCATCCGTCCATCCTGTTCTGCCCTCATGATATTGCATCTTTACAGTATTTTCGGGCGGAACTGCAAAAGCATTTTCCCCTGCTTCAGGGCGATTTCCCAGGAACAGAACCGTTGTCAGATTGCAGTCCCGGAAAGCCTCTTTCCCAACAGTCGCTACACTTTTCGGAATCGTCACTTCTGTCAGAGCGCCACAAAATCCAAAGGCATAGCTTCCGATCTTCGTCACGCTGTTTCCGATCTTTACCTCAGCAAGATTGTCACACTTACGAAATGCATTATCTCCAATGCCTGTCACCCCATCAGAAATGGTGACTTTCACAATATCGTTTTTCATGCTCTCCCAGGGTGCTGTTCCTTCTGTATAATCCGCCATATCGCCGCTGCCACGGATCACCATTTCTCCATTCTGCTCCAGTATCCACTTCACATTCGTTCCGCAGTTCCCGAAAATGGAGGTCCACTCTTTCAGAGTAAAAGTACAGGTCGAGCTCACCATGGTACTCACATTATCTTTTGTCCATCCGGTACGATCTGGCAGGTAATAAAAGGTTATTCCACTTTCGTAAAATGCCGGTGTTTCTGCTGTCGGACAATTACCATAAAAATAAACATTCGTCAGACCCGTGCAGTTAATAAAAGCATCCCCTCCAATACTTGTCACACTTGCCGGCAGCACAAGTTCTGTAAGCCCCGTATCTTTGAATGCACCCAATCCAATCGTTGTCAGACCAGCGGGAAGCTCCACAGATGTCAGCGCTGTACCTTCGAAAGCGTTACTGGAAATAGAAGTTACGCCTTCCGGAATCTGTACATCATTCAGAGCATGACAGTAGCGAAACAACCCATTAGGAATTTGTGTAAGATGGGACGGCAATTTAGTGCTTTGCAAAGCATTGCAGCAATCAAAAGCCCTACTTCCCAAATCCGTTACGCTTTCCGGAACCTCGACAGAAGTCAGCCCGTTACATTCATAAAACGCCCCCGTACCAATAGACGTCACCGTAGAAGGAAATGTTACGCTTGTAGCGGAAGAAAGGGATTGAAATGCATATGCTCCAATGCGTGTGATCCCCTCTCCTATCACAATGCTCATGACCTTACTTCGACAATCATAGTAACCTGTCTCTTATACACATCTCCGAGCCCACGAGACGGAGCTACATC
>CAMTFT010000254.1 GCA_947071365.1 uncultured bacterium
ACACCTATTAAGTCGTCGGCAGCGTCAGATGTGTATAAGAGACAGACTGTGGATATGGCGTATGAGCAGCTCGTTTCGGAGGGATATATCGAGGCGAGGCCGTATAAGGGGTATTTCGTCTGCGAGCTGGAAGGGTTGTATCATCTCAAAACAGGGCATGTTCCGGCGAGTGCGCCGGGAGCGGATGCTTCCGAAACGTACCGGTATGATTTTTCGCCGAATGGCGTTGACTTGAACAGTTTTCCGCAGAATGCATGGAGAAAGCTTTCAAAGAGCATATTATTAGAGGAAAACAAAATACTTTTCCAGCTTGGAGATCCCCGGGGCGAACACGAGCTGCGACAGACGATTGCACAGTATCTGCATCAGGCAAGAGGAGTGGAAGCCTCCCCGGAGCAGATCATCGTGGGAGCGGGGAATGATTTTCTGCTTCTTTTGCTCTGCAGTATGTTCGGGACGGGACAGAGGATCGCGATGGAGAGTCCTACGTATAAAAAGGCGTATGATCTGTTTTGCAACCTGTCCAATGAGGTGCGTATCGTGGAAATGGATGAATCCGGGATGCGGATCGACGGGCTGGCGGAGACGGACGCTCAGATCGCGTATGTCATGCCGTCCCACCAGTATCCACTTGGAACGGTCATGCCCGTAAAGCGCCGGATGCAGCTTCTGGAGTGGGCAAATGCATCCCCGGGCCGGTATATTATTGAGGATGATTACGACAGTGAATTCCGTTACAAAGGAAAACCGATTCCCGCCTTGCAGGGGTATGACAGAAATGATACGGTCATCTATATCGGCACCTTCTCAAAATCCATTGCTCCGGCCATCCGTGTAAGCTATATGGTGCTGCCGAACCATCTGATGGAGCTGTACCAGAAGCGCGGGAAGACGATTTCCTGCACCGTATCCAGAGTGGATCAAATGCTGATCGCATCATTTTTGAATGAGGGATATTATGAGCGTCATCTCAATAAGATGAGGGCTATCTACAAGAGCAGGCATGACGTTCTGCTGGAAGAGCTTCGTCCTTTTCGACAATTCTGCCATATCAGCGGAGAAAATGCAGGAGTGCATATCCTTCTGACCTTTAAAAATGGAATGAAGGAGGATGAGGCGGTGCAAAGGGCGGCGAAGTACGGCGTGAAGGTGTACGGACTTTCCCGGTATTACGTGGGTGAAGCAAAGCTTCCGGAGGAGGAAACGGTGATTCTTGGGTATGCGAACCTGCAGGAAGAAGAGATCCGGGATGCGGTACGTCTTCTTGCGCAGGCGTGGCAGACAGATGTTCACCCGGGGATTGTGATATCCTGAAATCAGCACCGTCTCCCTGCGCAGGCGTGGCAGACAGATGACTGAGGTATGAGCGGGGCCAGGCTGCGGCAGATCTTCGGAGCAGATGGAGGTAAGACGCGGCAGGTTCTCCGGGATGGCGTCAGAGGAGGAGCAGCATGAAGTTCTATCAGTGCATTACGGATTTTATTTTTGTGGAAAATGAGCCGCAGAAGGCGGATATCATTTTTGTGCCCGGGGGCAATTATCCTGATGCGGCGCAGCATGCCGCAAAGTTGTACGGGCAGGGATTTGCGCCGTACGTCCTGCCTTCCGGAAGGTACAGTATCCTGAAGGGAAGATTTGAGAGAGAGGCGTATAAGACGGAGTGGGATTATCTCAGCGATATCCTGCGCCGTGGAAATGTGCCGGAGGATGCCATCATCCGGGAGGATCAGGCTACGTATACGTACGAAAACGCGATCTATTCCAGGAAGCGCACACAGGAGCTGGGCATTTCGGTGCGCAGGGCTATCTTGTGCTGCCAGTCGTTCCATGCAAGGCGGAGTCTGATGTACTATCAGGAGCAGTTCCCGGATACGGAGATCCTCGTCTGCCCTGTGGTGACGCAGGGAATCAGCCGGGATACGTGGTACAGGACGCAGCATGGAATCGATACGGTGCTGGGCGAAATGGAGCGGTGCGGCGGTCAGTTTCATGAAATTATGAGAAAACATATGGAAGAACTGGAGGAAAACAATGATTAAGCTGGTGGCATCGGATATCGACGGGACACTGCTTCCGGAAGGGACGGACAAGATCAATCCGGAAATATTTGAAATTATCAGAGCGTTGAAGGAAAAGGGAATCATGTTTGCTGCGGCCAGCGGGCGGCAGTATGCCAGTATGAGGTACGTATTTGAGCCTGTCGCGGATGATATTATTTTTATTGCGGAAAACGGTTCAAATGTAATGTGCCGCGGCCAGAATATGTCCAGCAGTTTTATTGACCGGGAGCTTGCAGAGGAGCTTCTTAAGTGTTTGCGGGCACAGGAGAATACGGATATCATTCTTTCCACGCCGGAGACGCTGTATTTTGAGACGCCGAAGCCGGAATTCCGGGCGTTTCTGGAGGAGGGCTACCACAACAGGGTGGAGCACGTGGAGGATCTTCTGCCGTATTGCAGCAGGACAAATAAATTGGCTGTTTACAGAAAAAACGGCATAGATGAGCTGGAGGAACATCTGCAGGAAAAATTTGGCGAGCGGCTGAATGTGGCAGTCTCCGGTTCGGTCTGGATAGATTTTATGAATTTCTCCGTAGATAAAGGGCAGGCGCTGGCGACGATCCAGAAGCTCATGAACATCAGGGTGGAAGAGACCATGGCGTTTGGAGACAACTGTAACGATATCGGGATGCTGCGCCAGGCCGGAGAGAGCTATGCGGTGGCAAATGCCCATCCTCAGCTTAAGGAGGCGGCAAAGCACATCGCGCCACCGCAGGAAGAGGATGGCGTGCTGCAGGTGATGCGGTCGCTGCTTTGATATGGGGAGCATCCGTGGACGCATTTGAAAAAGGAGCATATGCAGAATATGCTTTGATGAGGATAGTCGGGAGTTTTATGGAAAGAAGGGAACGGTCATGATTTATAAAAAAGAGTATGTGGAAGCATTTTTGAAAAAACAGGGGCAGCTTTTTGATGAACCTGTGGCAGAGACATTGGAGGAGGCAGACGAATTCCTTGATGAATGCATGGCGTATGTGGCGGCCAATTATAAGGAAGTAAAAGCGTATTTCGAAGAAAACGGTGCGGATACCTCTGAGATGGATCAGGAAGAGCTTCTTTCCCAGGCGGAAGTATTTGCTATGCCGGACGGAAAGTATCTGATTGTTGAAGGATAGTATGGCTGCGTAAAGAAGCTTTGCCATATAATTGTCTTTGCTGCATCATTGTTTTCGTTTCAAAATTGCACGATACTGCGGGAAGCGTATTTTTTTGCAGTGTACGGGGCATACTGCCATCAGAAGCCTGTACGCGCGGTGAAATGTTTCGTTTTGCCGAATTTTGGACAGGGGTCGGAAAGGATGATTCCATGGCAGATGTATTAAAAGAACGGAAACAGCAGGAATACCAGAAATACGTAAAGCAGGTGACGCCGACGCACAACCTGTTCTTAAATATGTGCAAAGCATTTGTGACGGGCGGCGCGATCTGCGTGATCGGCCAGTTTATCCTGAACTGGTGCGAAGGAACAGGGATGAAGGAAGAGACAGCGGGAGGGTGGTGTTCCCTTTTGCTGGTGCTGCTCAGCGTCGTGCTGACGGGATTCAATTTTTATCAGAAGCTGGCAAAGTTCGGCGGGGCCGGTACGCTGGTGCCGATTACCGGCTTTGCAAATTCCGTGGCATCCCCCGCGATTGAATACCAGAAGGAAGGGCAGGTATTCGGTATCGGCTGTAAGATATTTACGATTGCCGGGCCGGTGATTCTGTTCGGTGTGTTTACGAGCTGGGTGCTGGGGGTGATTTACTGGGTTTTGAAGCTGCTGGGAATAGTATGATTGATTGTGGAGAACAAAAAGTTGAAAAAGCAAGTAAGTTCGATTGTGGCGAACTTACCTGCTTTTTTTGATGCGTAGTCTTATAATTATCCAAAGTACGTGATCTCTATGGACAAAATGGATTTTTCGAGAGAAGGGATTATTCATAAGAATGTAATGGATTTTTTGTTAGAAGGATAGCATTCCAGAGGGTGTCCATAAGTAAAAAGGTTTTCCGTGTTAATAGAAAAATGTAGGAGTGAGCGAAAAAGTTCCTCATTTTTTGTTGATATCCTGTCTCCTTATACACATCTCCGAGCCCACGAGACGGAGCTACATCTCGTATGC
>CAMTFT010000255.1 GCA_947071365.1 uncultured bacterium
CAGATGTGTATAAGAGACAGAATCAGGACTCTTCTCTGAAATTCCGGGGTTGTGCTTTCCACCGCCGGATCATCCGCCCGGCACAAAAGCATTAATATTTCAAAAAACTATTTCTCAATCAAAAGGGATTCTCCCGTCATCTCTGCCGGCTTCTCCATTCCCATCAGTTCGATCAGCGTCGGAACGATGTCCGCAAGACGTCCGCCCTCTCTCAGGCCATACTTTTCATCGCAGTTTACAATGATGAACGGAACTGGATTTGTCGTATGAGCCGTGAACGGAGCGCCTGTCTCGTAATCTACAAGCTGCTCTGCATTTCCGTGGTCCGCACAGATAAACAACTGGGCGTTTACTTCCTTCACTGCCGCAACTACCTTGCCAACGCACTCATCTACTGCTTCGATGGCCTTTATGGCTGCTTCCTGCACGCCGGTATGGCCTACCATATCCGGGTTTGCAAAGTTGGTGATGACTACGTCGTACTTACCGGAGGTAACTGCCTCCACTACCTTCTCGCATACGGAATATACGCTCATCTCCGGCTGCAGGTCGTACGTTGCGACCTTCGGGGAATTGACAAGAATCCTGTCCTCGCCCTCGTTCGGAGCTTCCACACCGCCGTTGAAGAAGAAGGTAACGTGTGCGTACTTCTCTGTCTCCGCGATCCTTGCCTGCTTCAGTCCGTTTGCAGCAAGGTACTCGCCAAAGGTATTTGTAACGGATACCTTCGGGAACGCGATCGTCTTGTTCGGGATCGTCACATCGTACTCTGTGAAGCATACGTATACGACCTGCTTGCGGGCGCCGCGGTCAAAGCCGGTGAATTCATCGCAGCAGAAGGTACGTGTGATCTCTCTTGCGCGGTCCGGGCGGAAGTTGAAGAAGATAATGGAATCCTTATCCTGAACTGTAGCCGTTGGTGCGCCGTCCTTCATAACGACTGTCGGCACTACAAATTCATCCGTCACATCCTTTGCATAGGACTGTGCCACTGCCTCAACGCCGGAAGAAGCCTGATCTCCTTCGCCAAGTGTCAGCGCGCGGTAAGCCTTCTCCACACGATCCCAGCGGTTATCACGGTCCATTGCATAGTAGCGGCCCATCACTGTCGCGATCTCGCCCACTCCGATCTCCTGCATCTTATCTGCCAGAGCCTGAACGTAATCCTTGCCTGATGCAGGCGGTGTGTCACGTCCATCCAGGAAGCAGTGTACGTACACCTTTGTCAGACCGTATCTCTTAGCCATCTCCAGCAGCGCATAGAGATGGGTATTGTGGCTGTGAACGCCGCCGTCTGAAAGAAGTCCGTACATATGAAGGCTGGAATCATTCTCCTTCGCATTCTCCATCGCACGCTTCAGCTCTGCATTTTCAAAAAATGTGCCATCATCGATCTCTTTCGTTATTCTTGTAAGATCCTGATATACGATACGGCCTGCACCCATATTCAGATGACCTACCTCAGAGTTGCCCATCTGGCCATCCGGAAGACCTACTGCCAGGCCGCTGGCATTTCCCTTTACGAAAGGACATGTCGCCATCAGCTCGTCCATTACCGGAGTCTTTGCCTGGGCAATCGCATTTCCGTCCTTTCTGTCGTTCAGTCCATATCCGTCCAGAATCATCAATACTGTTGGTCTTTTGCTCATCTTCATTCTCCTTGTTGAATTATTTTATCGTATGAGCCGCATTGCGGCTGCCTTATCCTCTGCAAGCCCGCAAAGGCTCACTGTTTTCACGGAAAGTATATCACCACCGCCGTTAAAATGCAATCCAATTTGAACGGAATACCGCTATTCGGTCAGACAAGCACTTTTGACAGAAAGTCACGAAGCCGCTGATTTTTCGGGTTCGCAAAAAATTCTGCCGGTGTATTTTCTTCCTTGATATTTCCCTCATCGATGAAAAGGACTCTGCTGGCAACCTCCTTCGCAAACCCCATCTCATGGGTAACGACGATCATTGTCATACCGGATCTTGCCAGCTCACGCATCAGATCCAGCACCTCTCCTACCATCTCCGGGTCAAGGGCGGATGTGGGCTCGTCAAACAGCATCACATCCGGGTTCATGGCAAGCGCTCTGGCGATCGCCACACGCTGCTTCTGGCCGCCGGAAAGCATGTCGGGATACTGATCGGCCTTATCCGGCAATCCGATACGCTCCAGAAGCTCATCTGCTTTTTGGGAAGCTTCCTCCTCGCTCATGATTTTCAGCTTCACCGGCGCCAGCATGATATTTTTCTTGATCGTCATATGCGGAAAGAGATTGAACTGCTGGAATACCATACCGATCTTCTGACGCATCTTATCCACATTGACCTTTTTATCCGTAATATCCACACCCTCGAAGGTGATCGTGCCGCCTGTGGGATGCTCCAGCAGGTTCAGCGAACGCAGGAACGTGGATTTTCCGCAGCCGGAGGGACCGATAATGGCCACTACCTCACCTTTCCTGATCTCTGTAGTGACCCCACAGAGCACGTCAAGGCCGCCGAAGCTTTTCTGCAGATTTTCTACCTTTATCAACACATTACTTTCGCTCATTGCTTCGCAGCCTCCTTTCCAGAATACTCAGCAGCTTGCTGAACGCCAGGACCATAACGAGATAAATGATTGCCACTGCAATCAGCGGCATAAACGCATCATACGTCCTGCTTCGAATAATATCTCCGCCCTTTGTCAGATCCTCCAGCGCGATATATCCTGCCACGGAAGTTTCCTTTAAGAGTACAATAAACTCATTTCCCAGAGAAGGCAGTACGTTCTTAAATACCTGCGGGAAAATAATATAGATCATCGTCTGCGCATAATTCAGTCCAAGGCTTCTGCCCGCCTCAAACTGGCCGTTGTCGATGGACATGATGCCGCCGCGGATGATCTCTGCCACATACGCCCCGGAATTGAGACCGAAAGCAAGGATCGCCACAAATGTCTTGTCGATCTTTACGGACGCAAAGACAACGAAATAGATGATCAAAAGCTGAACGACCACCGGCGTACCGCGGATCACGGTCAGATAGATCTTGCAGAAGACATTCAGTATTTTCAGCTTTCCTGTTTTCTCGTATGTAGAACGCACCACTGCCACGAGAAAGCCCAGCAGAATACCGATGATAACTGCAAAAAAAGTGACGGTCAGTGTTGTCTTCAATCCGTTTACCAGATATTTCCACCGCTCGTCCGCAACAAAATTGAGATAAAACTTATCCTGTAAATTCTGAAACATACTTATAACCTTTCATGGGAGTGCCCGACTTCTTCATCGCAGCACTCCCATGCCCTCATCTTCTTATTCGGTCATCAGGAAACTTCCAGAGCAGATCCTTATTCTGTCACTGCCTCTGTCTCTGCTTCAACAGCCTCTGTCTCTGCCTCGGCAGCTTCTGTCTCATCCTCTGCCGCGTCGTCGCTGCTGATGTACTTATCAACGACCTTCTGGAACTCGCCGCTGTCCTTCAGCTCGTTCAGCGCCGTATTTACCTTCTCCAGCAGCTCTGTATTGTCCTTTGCGATAGCGATAGCGTACTCTTCCTCTGTGAACGCCTCATCCAGAAGCTTGATGCCTTCGTTCTGCTCAACGAATACCTTTGCCGGTTCTCCGTCGATAACAACCGCGTCTACCTTGCCCTGAATAAGCGCCTGCACTGCCTCAAATCCCTTGTTGTAACGCTCAACCGTTGCGTCCGCTACGTCATCCACATAGATATCGCCTGTCGTTCCAAGCTGAACGCCGATGGTCTTTCCTTCCAGGTCATTCGGGCCTGCAATCTCGCTGTCCTCAGTAACGATGATCATCTGAGTAGCCTTCGTATATGTATCTGTGAAATCAACTGTCATCTTGCGGTCTTCTGTCACTGTGATACCAGCCATAGCGATATCAGCCTTGCCGGACTGAACGGCTGCCAGTACGGAGTCGAATGCCATATCCTCGATCTCCAGCTCCATGCCCAGCTTGTCAGCGATCAGAGCTGCAACCTCTGCATCGATACCTACGATCTCATCGCCTTCGCGATACTCATACGGCGGGAACTCTGCATTTGTCGCCATCACCAGAACATTATCATCCTCCGCCATAGCTGTCATGCCAAAGGACATTACCATAGCTGTCTCTTATACACATCTGACGCTGCCGACGACATAATAGGTGTAGATCTC
>CAMTFT010000256.1 GCA_947071365.1 uncultured bacterium
CAGTTCCACGAAGCGGTACATAAGCGAGCAAAATACGCTCGCTAAGTACCGTCGGAAACCATGTTCCTTTCGGAAATGATTCACCCGATCCGCCTGTTTACGTTAAGCGAACATTTCCCGCAATTACCCGTTCCCATTGAATGCGTTCCGCAGCACGTATGTCACAAACCACAACTAAACATACGAAGGAACTAATACTCGCAAACAGCAGCGGCACAGATTTTTTCCGCAGAATCCATGTCGCAAAGCACAACTAAGCATACGATGGAACTAATACTCGCAAACAGCAGCACCACACATTTCTTCCGCAGAATCCATGTCACAAACCACAACTAAGCATACGGTGGAACTAATACTCGCAAACAGCAGCGGCACAGATTTTTTCCGCAGGATGCATGTTGCGAAGCATACTAAGCATCCGGAGGAACAAATCTGTGCCGCTGCGTCCTCATTAAATTACATCATCATCAATTCTGCTCCAAATAATTCTCAAACTGCTCCGCCGACATCAATATCTTCCTCGGCTTCGTCCCTTCCTCCGGCCCGACAACACCTGCCTCGGAAAGCTGATCCATGATCCTCGCCGCGCGGTTGAATCCAATCTTGAACATCCGCTGCAGCATGCCAATGGAAGCCTTATCCTTTTCAATAATGAACTTTCCGGCATCTGCAAACAGTGCATCGTTATCCTCACCGCCGTTTGCCGCAGCGACAGCGTGCTGCACCTTCGCGATCTGCTCCTCAATCTCCGCACTGTAAGCCACGTCCGTATTTTTATTCTTCAGGAAATCCACGACATCCGAAACTTCCTCATCCGACACGAAAGCGCCCTGTACCCGGGCCGGCTTCTGATAGCCCTGGGGATAAAACAGCATATCGCCTTTGCCGAGAAGCTTTTCGGCTCCGCCCATATCAATGATCGTTCTGGAATCCACGCTGGATGTCACAGAAAAAGCAATTCTGGAGGGCATATTCGCCTTGATCAGTCCCGTGATGACGTTGACGGAAGGCCGCTGCGTCGCAATGATCAGATGAATACCGGCCGCCCGGGCAAGCTGCGCCAGACGACAGATGGAATCCTCCACCTCGCCGGGGGCCACCATCATCAGATCCGCCAGCTCGTCCACAATAATGACGATCTGCGGCAGCTTTTTCGGTTTGTTTTCATCCTCTATATCCTTTATGGCTTCTATTTTCTTATTATAACCCTTCAGATCCCGGACACCGAATTCCGCGAATTTGTTATATCGGTCAGTCATCTCAGCAACGCCCCAGTTCAGCGCTCCGGCTGCTTTTTTCGGGTCAGTTACCACCGGGATATACAGGTGCGGAATCCCGTTATAAACGCTCAGCTCCACCACCTTCGGGTCGATCATGATCAGCTTGACCTCCTCCGGGTCCGCCTTGTAGAGGATACTCATGATAAGCGTATTGATGCAGACTGATTTACCAGAACCCGTTGCACCGGCGATCAGAAGGTGCGGCATCTTCGCAATATCCGATACCACGACTTTTCCTCCGATATCTTTTCCCGTAGCAAATGCAAGCTTGGAGGGATGATTCTGAAATTCATCGGACTCCAGCAGATCCCGCAGAGCTACGGCGCTGTTCTCCGCATTCGGCACCTCAATGCCCACTGCCGCCTTTCCCGGAATCGGCGCTTCGATTCGAATATCCGCCGCGGCAAGATTCAGCTTGATATCATCCGAAAGCGATACGATACGGCTGACCTTCACGCCCTGTTCCGGCAAAAGCTCATACCGCGTGACGCTGGGGCCGCAGCTCACATTCGTCACTGTAACGCGGACTCCGAAGCTGTCCAGTGTCTGCTGAAGCTTCGCTGCCGTTTTCCGGATCTCCTGTTCCTGGTTGCTCCCGGCGTTTCCCTTGCCCTTTTTCAAAAGATTCAAAGGCGGGTAAACGTACTCCGGGCGTACGACCTCGGCACTTTTTGCTATTTCATCTTCCACAGAAGCGATGCCGTCAGCGATCTCCTGCTTGGAAGACCTGGGGTTGCGTTTTGCGGACGCTTCCTTTGAGGCTACATGTTCCCCATTGTCCTGCTCTGCATTATCCTGTCCCGTATGGTCATGTTCCGGATCATTCATCTCCATGCGGCTATGCTCCGAATCATCGCGCTCCGTATGGTTATGCGCCGCATTCCCCCACTCTGTATCACTATACTCCGCATTCCGCTCCATATGATTACGTCCTGCATCATCCCACTCTGTATGACTATGCTCTGCATTCCGCTCCATATGATTACGTCCTGCATCGTCCCACTCTGCATGACTATACTCTGCATTATCCCGCTCCATATGATTACGCCCTGCATTACCCCGCTCCGCATGGCTATCCACATCGCCCTGCTTCATACAATTTGGCTCCACATCACTGTACATTGAACGGTCACGCTCCGCATTGCCTGACTCTGCTTCCGGCTGCCTCTCGATCCCTTCTATGTGAAGTTCCATATTTTCCTGGTAGATCTCCAGTTCATCCTCTTTTGAAACAGCCTTTCTGGGGGCCGCTTTTTCCAGATCAATATACGATGTCTTTTCATCAGAATTGTCTGGCACCGCTGCCCTGCGGGCGTTCTTCGGCACGATCTCGTGGATCTCCGCACCGACATGTTTCGGATTGCCCTGAATCTTCGTATCCATGGTAACACCGCTGACACGATGCTCCGCTCTGTTCTCACGGCTGCGCACCGGAAACAGCACCGGAACATCGATCTCCGTCCTCGCCGACTGCACCCGGGGCTGCTCCGCCCTCCGCATCTGCGTGTATTTCATCTGCACGGGTTCGGGCTCATGCAGCAGTCTGGCGGAAGGCACCGGGTCCATCACAGGGCCATCCATCTCCTGCTCCTGAAGCATCCACTTGTCCCGGCGTGCCCTCTCCTGCCTGTGAGCTTCCCTTCTGCGCGCACCGGACTCCTTTGCGGAGTGGTACATTCTGCTGCTCTGGTGCTTCATGCCGCGCATCAGGGACTTCTGTGTGATCAGAAGAATAAAGACAACAGCCAGCATCACCAGAAGAATCCCTGCGCCGATATTTCCCAAAGCCGGGCGGAGCAGGCCGCAGATGACGCCGCCGATCACACCGCCTCCACTTTTCTTTGCGGCGCTCATCTCATAAAGCTCGGTGAAATTGCTGACGGTATCGAATTCATCCGTCAAAAGCGCCGCAAGGCTGCAGATACACAGGTACAGGCCCAGTGATGAGCCGAATTTTAATCCGGCGATCCGGCTTCCCTTGTTAGAAACAAGAAATGCCACTGCCGTAAATAAAAGCAGCGGAAATATATACGCAGAAACACCGAATACACCGAAGCTGACGGAAGAGACCGCCTCCCCAACGTATCCGCCGATTCCGAAATAGCTGATAAAAACGAGAATGCAGACCGCCAGAAGAAGCCACAGTGCAGCCTCCCTCATAATCTGAGGATTGGCCCGCTCCCTTTCCGGAAGTACCGGCTGCTGCACAGCGCTTTTCGCACGGACAGCAGCAGTTTTTGATGATGCCCTGCTGCTGCCCTCTGTCCTGCCGTTTGACGTTCTGCTGTTTGATGCTTTTGTATTCGCAGTTTTACTGGATGCCGTCCTGCCGCCTGATGCTTTCCCGGCCGCAGCTTTGCTTCCCGCACTTTTACCACTGCTGTTTGTTTTCTGTGAGGTCGTTTTTTTCTTTGTTGTGTTCGAACCTGAAGCCAATTTCTTTTCCCCTCTTCTTTTCCTTAAACTTGCATACTCCTTCGCGTCATATCCGCTCTGCCAAATCTGTCAGCGATAAGAGCGATAAATAAATCATATCAGAAAATGGCCGACGATCGCTATGATACCGACAGTAAAGCAATAATATGCAAAATATTTGAATTTCTTATTCCGCACGATCACCAGCATCGTCTTGATGCAGACGTATCCCACCACTGCGGCAAAGACTGTCCCCACCGCGTAGATGCCGATCTGCCCCATCTCGATGGGCTCTGCAATAACATCCTTGACCTCCAGCACAGCCGCCCCGAGGATCGCCGGTATCGACAGAATAAAGGAATATTTAACAGCAAATTTCCGGTCGAGTCCGCAGCTGTCTCTTATACACATCTCCGAGCCCACGAGACGGAGCTACATCTC
>CAMTFT010000257.1 GCA_947071365.1 uncultured bacterium
GATGTAGCTCCGTCTCGTGGGCTCGGAGATGTGTATAAGAGACAGATGTTACTGTAACATCAATTGGCTCTGTAACATTACTGTGTGCTGTTATAGTGACATTCTTTGTATTATTACTTGGAGAAATTGTAATAAGCTCACTATTACTTCCTTCTGCTACCCAATATCTTTTACTACTTGTCGATAGGCCAATCGACTCACCAGCGGTCACTTCATATGGATGACCGTCACTAATTGTAGTCGCTCTCGTCTCAGCTAAAGGCTGCACACCATAGAAAATATAGTCAGAAAAACTTTCCGCAGTAAACCCCACCTCACCAGCTTCCGGGTTTACATTTTCCTCTACGATTTCCACAGCGCCATCGTCAGCCACGTGAGCAATACCTGCCTCTTCACCTTCTACGCTAATACCAGAAAATGTTACCTGAACATTTCCATCCGGCTGAATCTCATTTCCTTCTGCATCGAAAAGCGCAATATTGAATCCAACAGCGTCTACAACCTCTTCTTCTACACTGCTGTTTACCTTTTCAATAGCATCTTTTGTAGAAAGTGCTTCAACGAGTGCTGTCGTTCCTTCTGGCAACACACCTTCTGGAGCATTGATGCTGACTACCACACCGTTTACAGAGGTGCTGTATGAAAACTCCGGCATCGCCGCTTCCGTCTCCACCGCCCACACACTAACACTTACGATCGTCTCATCCGTCTGGATTCCTTCTATAATATAGTCATCCGCTTCTTCCGTCGCATCATTCGTTCTGGCTTCTTTCTCCCCGTCCACCAGCACGCCTGCGATCTCATAACCTTCTTCCGGTGTCACTGTGAAGACGATCGTTCCGTCCACTGCAACACCAGCAGCATTCGTCACATCCTTACCATCTACAGTAACGGTTGCACCCTCTGCTACCTCAAATGTTACAACATGACCATCTTCGACTTCCGTCTTGGCGCCATCTTCCTCGGTATCGGTTCCGGAAACATCAGCAGTCTGCGCATCTTCCGCATCCCCGGCAGCCGCCTCAGCAGATGTAACTGTGATCTCAAATGTCTCCATCCTGTTCTCGCCATCTACGACACAGTCATGTGCGATGTAGACAGTTCCTTCTGCGTTTGCTTTCAGCTCTGCCATCGCGCCGTCTTTGCTGACGATGGATACAACGTCCTCGTTCAGGATCGTCCACACGTGGTCTGTTCCGTCCTGGCCCCAGATGTAGGACTGCTGGCCTACCGTCATGGATACCTTCTGGAATCCTGTCACGTCGTCTGCCTTCTCTTCTTCCGTGGCATCATCCGCGCTCTGGTTTGCTTCTGCGCTGTCAGCCTTCGGATCTGCTTTTGCAGCATCGTCTGTCTTCTCTTCTGTCTTTGCTTCTTCCGGAGCGTCAGTCTGTGCAGCGTCTGATTCTGCCGCCGTCTCCTTCGGAAGCTCTTTGTATGTAATCACGATCACTGTGTTCTTCGCCACAGATGACAGCTCATATTCATTCGTCTTACCTGCGACCTTCGGCATTTCCACGTTGTCTACCTTTACGTGGTCTACGTCATAGCCTTCTGCCGGCGTCACTTGGAAGGTGAACTTGCTGTTCGCTTTTACTTCTTTTTTATAGGAGGAAACTGCTGCAGCCGTGATGTCCGTGCCTTCCACGCGGATCGTACCATGGTCTGCGGAATGAGCTTCAAAGGACACCTGATACAGAGTCTCTTTCTTTTCATCCTTTTTCTCTTCTTTTTTCTCTTCCTTTTTGTCCTTCGCCTTTTCCGGAGCCTTTGTCTCAGCCTGCGCTGCTGCAGTCTCCTTCGTTTCTGAAGCTGCTGCCTGCGTCTCCGGCGCTTTCGTCTCAGCCTGCGTTTCCGGAGTCTTTGCTTCCGGCGCACTCGTCTGTGCCTGTGTCTCCGGAGTCTTCGCCTCAGGCGCCTTTGTCTCAGCCTGTGCCTCGGTCTGAACCGGCTGCGTCTCAAGCTCACCTGCGGAGGTTACTACGCAGTTCTGAGCCAGCATGGACACCGCCAATACGACTGAAAGTACTCGCCTCCATTCAAACTTCCTTCTCTTCATATACTCTCTCCTCCATTTAATATGAATTCTGAAATCCTGATATTGCCGTGTTAATCTATATAAAATGTGTTCACCACACTGTTGTCTGTTATTTATCTTTCGGCTTCATGCCAAGGCATCTCAGCAGCTCCATCTCACTTTGGAACTCCATGGGAGGTATTTCATCGTGTCCCATGACCAGGCCCTGCCAGCCTGCTCTTCTGCGGCTCCTGACAAGAATATCAACGGTTTTGCATTTACCGGACTGCGCTCTGATCTCCTCGTCACTTTGGCGAACCTGGGGACGGGCGTACCGTCCGGGACTTTTATGTTCCAGGAAGTCTCTCTTTTCCTGAAAGGTCTGCGGATATCCGCATTCATCAAAAAGCTTATCCGCCTGCAGAAACAGTTCGCTGCAGTTATCAAATATCAACGGTTTTTCACACATCTTGCTATATATTCTGCCCTTCAGGTCTCCGTCCTGTTCGTCTATACAGACCCGAATGGCGTTTACCGGGTAAACCCTGGTATTTTTTTCTTCACGTTCCATAAAACTTCCTTTCCATTAACTTCCGGGAGCAGAAAGTTCAGCTAACTCATACATCAATTCGATTTTTCGTTTTCCGATATTTTTTCTGAAATTCTTCTGAATGCGCTCCGCAACTTTCACACCGGATTCATACGTACATGTCGGCAGCAACACAATAACCTGTGTCGGACTGTATTTTGATGCCACATCTCCTACCCGCAGGGACTCACGAACTGAATGTTCGAGAATATCCATTCCCTCTATCAGCCCATGGTCTATATTTGACCCCCTCCAGATCCTGCTGTTCCTCCGGAGGGTCAGGAGTATTATAAATTCCGCTATCCCCAGTCGGTCGACCCGTCTCATTTCCATCCGGTATATCTGGCGGAAGATCTGATAATCACAGAAGAATACTCCATCCGGAACATCCTGCTCTCTTGCTTCCTCCAGAATTTTTCCGATGTCTGTGATATGCTCTCCCGTCTCCGCCATCATATCCTGAAAGATTTCCCGGAGCTTTTCCGGATCGCGGATACCCATATTTTCATAAAACAGCCGGTTGGCTTTCTCGTACTGGGACAAAGCCAGATCGTATTTCTTCTGTCCATGCAGGCTTCTGATCAGTGAACAGTGGATATCCTCGTCTAAGGAATCCACATTCAAAGCCTGATTGCATATCAGCTCTGTCTCATCCCATTTTTCCGCCTTTTCCAGAATGACACACAGCTTTTTCACCGCATCCAGATATACGGACTGATACCATGTCACCTTCGGCAATATCCAGGACTCATCCGCAATCTTAGCGGAAACATTCCCCTTATAGCAGGTAATGATGTCCCGGCACAGCTTTTCTTTTCTTTCTTCGTCCTCTGTCAGCCGCAGCTCCGCAGCCATTTTTTCGAACTGCTCATAGTCTGCCTCTACCTCGATCTCCGGATTCCAGCGATACGCCCCAGGCAGTGTACAGATAAATTTCTCATCACCCAGCACCTTCAGCTCATTTCGTATCCGGTACATCAGATTTTTCAGTGCGCTCTCGGGATTCTTCGTATCATCCTCCCAGAATACTTCAATCAACTGTCTGTGCGTCAGCATATAGTCTCTGTGAAGCAAAAGGTACACCAAAAGCCGGGTCAGTTTGTTGGAGTGAATCTTCTCCTCCCCCAGAACTGTTGTCTCATTTGCGAGAAGGAAGCTGCCAAATAGTTGCATCTTAACCTTTTTCATAACTCTTACATCCTACTCCTCTGCCAGGCTTGTTCTGTCACCTTCACATACTACGGAATCAATCAGCCTCAGCAGCTCCATAACGCTTCGGAAAGACTGTTTCTTTCTTCCCTGCACCCATTCGATCTGCCCCTGCCAGCTATGGTTCTGCGTATCGTTCACTTCCAAGATAAATGTCTGTTTCTCTTTCATTGCTTTCTCTCCTGTCATGTGATATGTATTATGAATGAAATAGGATCCTGCTTAGCAGAATTCTCCGCCTGCGGCGGGTCGCTCCGGCGACTGTCTCTTATACACATCTCCGAGCCCACGAGACGGAGCTACATCT
>CAMTFT010000258.1 GCA_947071365.1 uncultured bacterium
TTTAAGTGTTAGCCCACTAGATACAGCACGCTGCATCTGTTGTTATTATTATACGAAATCATTTTTTTTATGTCAATGGAATTTTGATAAAAATGTAACGCTTCCAGCCCTTTCCTAAAATAACAAATGGGTATATAATCGGTCTTGATAAAACAATACTGAAAGGACGTGACTGTTATGAAACTCGGTTTTATTGGATGCGGCAACATGGCAACTGCCATTCTGGGAGGTATTTTAAAGAAACAGCTTCTCCCACCGGATGAGATCATTGCCTCCGCACTGCATCAGGAGACGCTGAACCGCGTCGCTGAAACGTATCGTATACATACTACGCTGAACAATCAGGAGGCCGCTGCCGCCGACATCGTTTTTCTGGCAATCAAGCCACAGTTCTATGAGCAGGTAATTAAAGAGATCCGGGATACAGTTACAGAAAATCAGTTAATTGTCTCGATTGCTCCCGGGAAATCAATTGCCACGATCACAGAATGGTTCGGGAAAAATGTCAAGCTGATCCGCACCATGCCGAATACCCCAGCCATGGTGGGAGAAGGTGTCACCGCTGTCTGCCCGGCAGAGACGGTTACAAAAGACGAGCTGAGGAAAGTTCTGACTCTTCTTGAGTCCTGCGGCACCGCAGAAGTGATGGCAGAGCACCTCGTTGACGCAGTCGTATCCGTCAGCGGAAGCTCCCCTGCCTACGTTTTCATGTTCATTGAAGCACTGGCCGACGGTGCTGTCCGGGATGGTATCCCGAGAAGCCAGGCTTACCGTCTGGCTGCCCAGGCCGTTCTCGGCAGTGCAAAGATGGTTCTTGAGACCGGCAGGCACCCCGGAGACCTGAAGGATATGGTCTGCTCCCCGGCAGGCACCACAATCGAGGCGGTGGCTGCTCTGGAAAAAGCCGGATTCCGGAATGCCGTGCTGGAAGGCATGAAAGCATGCTCAGACAAGACAAGGAGTATGCGCTAACCCAGGTCCCCCAACCGTCCGAACCGATATCCCATCTCCTCCCACTTCGTCAGAAGCTCATCGAGAATAGCGCCATTCGTGGCAGAGGTGTTATGTAAAAGCACGATTGCCCCCGGATGGATCCTGGTCAGCAGCTTACTGAAGGCTTCCTCCTTCGTAGGCTGCTGATTTTCATACCAGTCCACGTACGCCAGACTCCAGAAAAACGTCTGATACCCAAGCTGCTGCGCCATCTTCAGATTGTTCTCGCTGTATTTTCCCTGGGGAGGCCGGTAATATTTTGACATTTCCTGTCCCGTAGTCTCCTTGAAAAGCTGCTCCACATCGCCGATTTCCTTCTGAAAAGAGGACATATCCGATATCTTTGACATGTCCGGGTGATGAAATGTGTGGTTTCCCACCGTATGACCCTCCTCCAGCATCTGCTTCACCAGACCGGGATTATCCGCAACAAAATTTCCGACTACAAAAAACGTTGCCGGAACCTGATGCTTTTTCAATGCCGCCAGTATCGCAGGCGTATTTCCGTTCTCGTATCCGCAGTCGAAGGTCAGATAAACGATCTTTTCCTGTGTATCCTGAGAATACCACGCATCATACTGTGCCAGCTCTTCCCGTGTCGCATTCGCCACCGGCGGTTTCCCCTCTTCCTGAAAACTGAGTCCCCAGCTCCCTTCGGAGGACACCGGCACCGCCTCCTGCTCCTTCGTCACCTGCGCAGCGAATCTGCCCGCAAAAAAAGCAGCAATAAACAAGAGTATCACAGCAGACCCCTTTGCCATATCACGCTTCCCGCCCAAACAATACCTTTTTATTTTCTGGATCATTTTCTGAATCATTTCCTGCTCCGGAATATTCTCTCGAAACATTCTATGCAAATGCACCAACTAAAATACTTCCTTTGCTTCCACCCCATCCAAAGTACTAAAGTATTTTAAACATTGCACCCTTCCGCCCCACTTACAGTCCTCCCGCCATCGTCATTTCATCAAGCAAGCCAGCACACAGCAGGGAAAACCTGGCAGGGCGTAGCTGTGACTATCGCGAGTCGTGCAAATGGTTAGGTCACAAAATAGCGAAAAAGCCGTAAAATTTCTGCGTTCCAGCAGAAATTTTAGCAGGCACTGTCCGAAAAAATGTGCATCAGGCACATTTTTGAGTTGCCTGCGGCGGCTTTGGAGATATTCTGTAGCCTTAGCATTTGCCGACGCAGCGATTTGGAACAGATACGCCCTGCGGAGTTCTCCCCTGCGTCCGGGTTAATTAAATTGCCGAATAATCCCCTTTAAACAGAAAAACCCCCGGGCAGCCGCCCTTGCAAACCCGCCCGGAGATATTTTCATCTTCTTACTGCCCGATATTCGTTCGTATGACCTCCCACACGCTGTCTTTCTGATTTCCCAGCACCCACGCGGCTATTCCCGCCAGTCCATATTCCTGAACGAGTTTCGCCCGCTGTGCAACAGACGAATCATCCTCCAGCCATACCTGGCAGAAGCTCCCGTCCGCTGATGTCCATTCGGCATACTGCTGTCCCGTGCTCTCATCATAGGAAGACGTCACACCATTTTCTGCCAGAAGCTGCTCTGCGCCCTCCATGGAAAGCGCCTCGCTTGTGACCTCCGTAGAACCGTCCTCCAGAGTTTTGGTATACCACAGTCTCGTATAGAACGGAATGGCGCTCACCAGTTTCTCCTTCGGCACTTCCCGCAGCATGTTCTCGATCCCGGTAATTTCAAAGTTCATGGATGCCACACTGCCCACAATATCAGAACCGGCATAATGCTCATCATAGCCCATAACGATCACATAATCGCAGACATTTCCAAGCTCCCGGCGGTTGTAATGCGCCGAAAAATCCATAGGAACAGGTACGTCCACAGAAAGAATGATCTGATTCTTCCGACACAGAATAGACAGCTCGCGCATGAACTGAACGTAATCATAGCCCGCTTCCTGAGCAATACCCTCGAAGTCGATATTGATACCGTCAAAGCCCAGCTCCAGCGCCTGACCCACAAGGTAATTCTGTACCGTCTGCCGGGCCGTTCTGGAGGATAAAAGCGCCGTTGTGCTGACATCCTCACTGAAATTGCTGATCAACGCCCACACCTGCAGCCCGGCCGCATGAGCCCGCTCTACGTACGACGCATCCGCAAAGGACTGGATATTCCCAAGATTGTCACTGAGGTAATACCACGTCGGAGAGATAACATTCACACCGGAAACGCCTGCAATATCCTGCTCCAGTTCTGCGTTCATCTCAGGATAATTGATCTGATGCCATACGAGATTTACAAGCCCTTCCTGATGAATGCTGGTGTACTCCGGCCCCTGATAAAACGTCGGCGTCACGGTATTCTCTACATCCTTCAGCCGGCTGTTCTTAATATAGCCGATGTAGCCATCCGGCGTGAGGATCTGTGACCACGTATCCATCTGGTCAAGGACTGTCACCGCAGTTTCCTCCGTCACATCCGTAATGATCGGACTCTTGATACCGCCAAGATACCGCACGGCGCTTTTTTTCTTCACCGTAGCCTGCGTAATCTCCCGGCTGCCAAAAGTCACCAGAACTCTGGATGGCCCGTCAAATATCTCACACTTCAGATCTGAATACTGCTGCATAAAGTTGGCAGAAAGGAACATGCCCGAGGATGTCGTTTTCAAAATCTCATATCCGGCATCCAGGCTCTCGCCATCCACCGTGTACGTCGTGCTGTTTGGCATAATCTCAAAGATCTGCTCCGCCGTCGTAAACAGCAAAAGGCCAGCTGATGCGTCCCAGTGAAATCTTGAGTTCAATTCACGCTGCACCAGCGTATAATCAATGTACGCACTGCCGTCCAGAATCAGCGCCCGCTCCTGGGCAACATGATCCTGCACCACTACCACCGCTTCTCCGTCATTCAAAGTGCCAAAGTAAGCTTCCGCACTCATACGCTCCGAAGTCGGTAAAAATTTTAAAATACAAACTGCAATAATTGCGATCACTCCGACTGCTACGATCAAAGCTCCCATCAGCCGAAAAGATTTCTGTTTATCATGATTCATCGCTATACTTCCCCCTTTTCCCTGCCATCTTACCATAACACTGCAAAACCCTGTCTCTTATACACATCTCCGAGCCCACGAGACGGAGCT
>CAMTFT010000259.1 GCA_947071365.1 uncultured bacterium
ACACCTATTAAGTCGTCGGCAGCGTCAGATGTGTATAAGAGACAGGTAATATAACTGATTTCCCGTTTGACAGCAACAAAAAACGAGATACAGAAACTCTCTCCTGCACCTCGTTTTCATAAAAGCTCTGATTTTAAAGCTATTTCACCCGATTATAATTGATCAGACATCCATCCAGGATGATCTGGCGCTCATCATCTGTCATCTCGCCCAGCCGCAGCGTAAATTCCTTAAGTGTGCCATCTTTCACCACGTAGGCAGTCACTTCTGACGCTTTCTCCTGCACTGCGCGGCGGATGCCGGGAATGAACAGATAATCTTTGTTCTTAAACGGCAGCTCTCCCTCATCGATCAGGAAGGGCAGCATACCCCAGTTGATCAGATTGGAGCGGTAACGCTTCGTCGCATAACTGTTGGCGATATTGGCCCAGCCGCCCAGCACCTTCTGGCAGGAGGCTGCCTGTTCTCTCGCAGAGCCATCCCCCGGCTTTACGGCAAATATCGTGCTGCCCACGCCCGTATTCTCACCACAGATGTTCTCAAACTGCGGCACAGTTTTCACGGTATGCATAGCCTCTCGAAGCTCCGGAAGCACATCGCCCATGCACTCGCCGGCTTCCCGGGCCTTCTCTGCCTTCTGCACTTCTTTTGCAAGGCCAACGTACGCCGGATCCTTTCTGGACAGGGTAAATTCTGCAAGGCCCAGAGGATTGGAGCGGTAGGATGAAGTCTCGCCGGAAGGAATCAGCTCGTCCGTCGTCGTTACCGGATCGTGAATCTCGGATACGACCTTCAGCATCAGATTTTCCGGAAGCTCGCACATGGACGGCCAGTCCTTGATATTCGGGCCGAATTTGATCTCAACGGACGGGTCTGCCACGCCCTTGCTGTCAAATACGCGGTTCGCGTAGATACTGCTGTCGAAGAAGTACTTCGGTTTGCCATAGTTCGCATCAATATCCGTCGCCGCCGTCAGATATCCCTTATTTGCCGCCGTCGCCGCAATCGAACGTGCATCCATCAGTGCCACGGAAGCGATCTGGCCGCTCTGGAGCTTGGAACCCTCGCGGTTCGGGAAGTTTCTTGTGGAATGACGGATACTGAAAGCATTATTTGCCGGAGTATCCCCAGCACCGAAGCACGGCCCGCAGAAAGCAGTTTTTACGACTGCGCCGCTCTGGATCAGGTCTGCCAGTCTTCCATTCTTCGCCAGCTCCATGTAGATCGGCGTACTTGCCGGATATACGCTGAGAGTGAACTCATCTGCACCGATAAATTTGCCCTTCAGGATATCAGCCGCGTCACAGATATTCTCAAATCCGCCGCCAGCACATCCCGCAATAATACCCTGATCTACGTACAGTCTGCCGTTCCGCACCTTATTCTTCAGTGTAAAGTCCACGGCTCCGTCAAGGCTGACCGCCGCGCGCTTCTCCACATCATCCAGAATATCCATCAGGTTTGCATTCAGCTCTTCGATCGTATACGTGTTGCTGGGGTGGAACGGCATCGCGATCATCGGGCGGATCTCGCTCAGATCTACCTCCACCATACCGTCATAATACGTCACGGCTCCCGGGTTCAGCTCCTTATAATCCCCGCTTCTTCCGTGAATCTCATAGAACTCTTTGATCGCATCATCCGTCTTCCAGATTGAAGACAGGCACGTCGTCTCTGTAGTCATAACATCCACACCAATACGGAAATCTGCGCTTAAATTCGCAACGCCGGGGCCGACAAATTCCATCACTTTATTATTTACGTAGCCGTTGGCAAACACTGCGCCGATGATTGCCAGAGCCACATCCTGCGGCCCTACGCCAGCTACAGGCTTTCCGGTCAGATATATACCGATAACACCCGGCATATTGATATCGTACGTCTGTCCCAGAAGCTGTTTTACAAGCTCCGGGCCGCCCTCTCCCATAGCCATGGTGCCAAGAGCGCCGTATCTCGTATGGGAATCAGAGCCAAGGATCATGCTTCCGCCGCAGGCCAGCATTTCCCGGGCGAACTGATGAATAACAGCCTGATGAGGCGGAACGTAGACACCGCCGTACTTCTTCGCACACGTCAGTCCAAACATGTGGTCATCCTCATTGATCGTGCCGCCCACCGCACAGAGGGAATTGTGGCAGTTCGTCAGCACGTACGGCACCGGGAATTTCTCCAGACCTGACGCCCGCGCTGTCTGGATAATACCTACGAAGGTGATATCATGGGAAGTCAGTTTATCAAACTTGATCCTCAGCTTTTCCATGCTGCCTGATGTATTGTGGTTTTTCAAAATAGAATACGCAATCGTATTTTTTGCAGCTTCTTCTTTTGAGGGGATCCTGTCTCCCAATTTGCTTTTCAGTACGGCCTGCGCTTCCCGTCCATCCTCCACGATTTCCGAGCCATTTACCAGATACGCGCCGCCGTCATACAATTTAATCATAATGTTTCCTCCTTTATCAACGAGAGGTTGCCGCAAAAATGCGCAGCAACCTCTTTGTCATTCTTTGTTCTCAGCCAATCCGCAGGCGGAATTTCCGAGCTTCCTTTTCGTTGTTTACTTTTTCAATCTCTGCGCCCAGGCTTCGAAGCTTTTCTTCAAAATTCTCATAGCCACGCTGAATGTACATGATATCATCCACTGTGGTGATGCCTTCTGCTGCGAGAGCTGCTATCACGAGAGCTGCGCCTGCCCGAAGATCCGGTGCACAGACCCGCGCGCCGGAAAGCTTGTCCACGCCAGTGATGATCGCGGTATTGCCCTCCACCCGGACGACTGCGCCCATCCGTGCCAGCTCATCCATATATTTAAATCGATTTTCGAAAATACTCTCTGTCACAATGCTGGTGCCCCTGGCAAGAGCCAGTGTAACACCGATCTGCGGCTGCATATCCGTCGGATAACCGGGATACGGAAGCGTCTTGACATTCGTGCTGTTCAGTCGTTTCGATGCAACGACACGTACCGCACTGTCAAACTCCTCCACCTCACAGCCAATCTCCAGAAGCTTCGCCGTGGTAGCCTCCAGATGCTTCGGGATGACATTCTTTACCATCACATCACCCTTCGTAGCGGCTGCGGCAAACATGAACGTGCCTGCCTCGATCTGGTCAGGAATGATCGAATACTCTGTCTTGTGAAGCTTCTGCACTCCACGGATACGGATCACATCTGTACCTGCGCCCTTGATATTGGCTCCCATGCTGTTCAGGAAGTTCGCAACGTCAACGACGTGGGGCTCTCTGGCACAGTTCTCAATAATCGTATAACCGTCTGCCATGGATGCAGCCATCATGATATTGATCGTCGCACCTACGGAAACGGTATCCAGATAAATGTGGCTGCCATGCAGATTATCCGCATGCGCAACAATAAATCCGTTGCGGATAGAAACCTTCGCCCCCAGCGCCTTAAAGCCCTTCAAATGCAGGTCGATGGGGCGGCTGCCGATGTTGCATCCTCCCGGAAGCGGAACCTCGGCCCTCTTGTATTTTCCAAGCAGCGCTCCTATCAGGTAGTAAGATGCTCGGATCTTTTTGATATATTCATACTCTACGCTGACTTCTCCGACGTGCTCACTGTTCAGCATCACCGCGTGTCTGGTGATACGGTCTACCTTAACGCCGATGCTTTCCATCGCCTCAAGAAGAACATTGATATCGCGAACGTCCGGAAGATTTTCAATCAGTACTGTGTCATCGGTCATGATAGCGGCCGCAAGTATACCAAGCGCTGCGTTCTTCGCACCGCTGATATCCACTTCTCCCACCAGTGGATTGCCGCCTCTGATAATATACTGTTCCATAGGACACCTCTGTAAATTTTATTTATACTCTGTCGTGCGAAGCATACTCCTGCGAAACACCAGTATGCCTAAACGAATATGCCTTGCTGTGCTACGCAGGCCCGTACATTGTATCTGAATATAGTATGCCCAAATGGGTATTTCTATATCATGCAAAGCACGCCCCTGTAAAATACCAAATATAGTATATCGCATAAATATACTACGTTTTTCCCCGTTTTGTTCCCCTTCAAAAAAAATCAAATCATATCAAGTATACCACTGTCTCTTATACACATCTCCGAGCCCACGAGACGGAGCTACATCTC
>CAMTFT010000260.1 GCA_947071365.1 uncultured bacterium
AGATGTAGCTCCGTCTCGTGGGCTCGGAGATGTGTATAAGAGACAGAATATGGATTGCCGTACAGATCCTTTGACATCAGCGCAAGACATGCCCCCGCATCGTCCGTCGTACCGGTCTTGCCGCCGTAAACTACAACATTCTCCGGGGCATCCGCCTCATTCGTAAAGTAATGGTTCGTGGATTCCCAGGTCACCGCGCATGCAGATCCGTCCACTCTGGAATACTCCGCATAATAATTCTTTCTGCTTATGATGTCCTGAAAAGTATCGTATTTCAGCGCCTCATTCAACATAAGATAAATATCATACACGGTGGTATAATGGTCTGAATCCGTAAGTCCATGAGGGTTTGTAAAGTGGGTGCTTGTCGCGCCGATCCGGGCCGCTTCCTCATTCATCATCCCGACAAAATTTTCAACGGAGCCTCCGATATGCTCCGCGATCATCATGGAAGCATCGTTACCGGAAGCGATCATCATGCCGTAAAGAAGCTGGCGAAGGGAAAGCACATCCCCCTCCTTGATATCGCAGACGGAGGAACCATACTCGATATCCTTCACAATGGGAGTCACCGTCACGATATCGTCAAGATTGCCGTATTTAAGCGTCACCAGCGCCGTCATGATCTTCGTAATACTTGCCGGAGAACGCTTCGTAAAAATATCCTTTGCATAAACGGTTGTGGCATTATTCATGTCAAACAGACCGGCAGAATACGCTTCCATGGGAAGTGACGACGAATTCACCTCACCGCCTGCGACGCAGAGATCTCCGGCAAAGGGCTCCGCCACATTTCCCGAAGACAACGTACTGCCGATTCCAAGTACCGTATCCGTCTTGTTGTATTGCTGAGTCAGAGTATAATCATGTGAGCGCAGGACAAAGTAGTATACCATAAATGACATCACAGCAGCGACCAGCAGCAATATGGCAGCCGCCAGCATCAGATGCCTCTGTCTTTGTATCTCTCTTCGTTCTCTTGCCTGTATCCTCGCCCATTCCCGCTCTGTATAGGCAGACCTCTGCCGGGTATTATCTGTACATTTCACGCCACTCAAGGTCTCCTCTATCCAATGATTTCAAAAGCATCTCAGCAGATGCGATATTCGTAGCCAGCGGGACGTTATGCATATCACACATACGAATCACTTTGTTGATGTCCAGCGTACTGCTGGGCGGTCCAGCCGGGTCACGGAAAAAAATGACAAGGTCGATCTGATTCTGCTCAATCATCGCACCAATCTGCTCTTCTCCGCCGATATGTCCGGCAAGAGTCTTGTGAATATTCAGTCCGGTGACCTCTTCAATAAGCCTTCCTGTAGTGCCTGTAGCATACAGTGTGTGCTTTGCGAGGATACTCCGGTAGGCGATACAAAGGTTCTGCATCAGTTTTTTCTTTGTATCCTGGGCAATAAACGCTACTTTCACGAGTCCGTACCTCCTTAATATTTTCTTGTTTGAAGTCCGACATTCAGTACCAGTCCGATTCCGATACAGAAGCTGATAAGGGATGTCAGCCCATAGCTCACAAATGGTAATGTAATTCCTGTATTTGGCAAAATTCCGGTAGCCACTGATATATTAACAAAACTTTGGAAAAAAATCAATGAGGCCATACCGGTACATATCAGTGTTCCCGACAGCACTTTGGCCCTCCTTCCGATCATCAGACACTCCAGCGCTATCAGAAATTCCAGAAGAACGATGATACAGCAGCCGATAAATCCCAGCTCCTCTCCGGCCACCGCAAAGATAAAGTCCGTCTGGGGCTCCGCAATGAAATTACCGTTCTTGACAGAACCGACATCGTCGTTGTTCAGGCCCTTTCCGTATAGCTGGCCGGAACCGATGGCCTTGATGGAATTCTGCTGCTGGTATGCATCCTGCGGATATTCCTCGGGACGCAGCCAGGCATAGATACGCTTCATCTGATATTCGTTGACCAGCTTCTGATCCGGCTGCATCAAAATACTCATCATAATGACGGCCAGCGGAATGCACACAATGAGAATACCGCCGACGATCTTGTAGCTGAGTCCCGCCATAAAGATCATGACACAGAACACCAGTGCGACAACAATCGTCGTGGACAGATCCGGCTCCTCCTCTATCAAAAGAAGCTGAATTCCTATCAGGATAACAGAGAAAATAATGACCCGAAGCTGACTGACCCGATCCTCCCTGACCTCAAAAAATTTCGCAAAAAACAGAATCAGCATGATCTTAACGATATCCGAAGGCTGGAATTGAAAACCGATATTGATCCATCTTGTCGCTCCGTTTACATTCGTTCCAACCAGAAGCACCGCGGCCAGCAAAGCCGTAGCGGCAATATAGATGAGCCAGTAAAAATTAAGTATCCATGTATAGTCGAACAGGGAAACGATCACCATTATAACGATTCCTGCAATGAGCCCCTGAGTCTGTTTCATCTGAAAGTCATCATTCGCACTGCCGATAATCAGGATTCCCAGTACGGCAAGGACAATGACCCATAAAATCAGACGAAATCTGTAATCACTTAATTTGTATTGTCTTAACATCCTGTACTCCTCGTTCTGTCTCGTAGACTATGTCCATACGTATCTTATAAAGCTTTTTATCCAGATCCATGTATTTCGAAAGGACATCCATGACTTCTCTTTGCATCTGCCGCAGTTCATCCTGATTGCAGGCAAGCCTGTCCGATGCTATCGTCAGTTTCACTCTGTCTCTTGCAATTTTTCCTGAAGTCTGTAAAAAATCCTTTTGAAAGACCTTCATGCTACCCTCCTACTTCTTCTTAAAGAGGGCTGCCATGCGGTGCAGTAATGAGGTGCCCGGCTCCAGATCCGTCAGAGGAACTGTCTCGCCCAGTACACGTCTTGCTATGTTCATGTATGCCTGGCCGGAAACGGTATCGCTGCCCACCACCGGCTCACCGTGATTCGCCGCGATCACGACGCTTTCTTCATCGGGGATCGCCCCCAAAAGATTGACGGCCAGAATATCGATCACATCCTCCACCGACATCATCTCACCGCGCTTTACCATGTCCATCCGTATCCGGTTGATGACAAGGTCAATTTTTTTGATGCCGGCTCCCTCCAGAAGTCCGATGATGCGGTCCGCATCCCGGATGGACGAGACCTCCGGCGTTGTAATGACGATGGCTCTTCCCGCCGCTGCAATGGCGTTGTGGAAGCCCTGCTCAATACCTGCGGGGCAGTCCAGAATCACATAATCAAAAATCTCCTTCAGCCCCTCCGCCAGCTTTATCATCTGCTCCGGCGTGACTGCGCTCTTGTCCCTCGTCTGCGCAGATGGAAGCAGATACAGGCTGGGATAATGCTTGTCCTTTATCAGTGCCTGCTTTATGCGGCAGTTCCCTTCCACCACATCCACAAGATTGTAGATGATCCTGTTTTCCAGGCCCATGACGACATCCAGATTTCGAAGCCCGATGTCAGTATCCACAAGAACTACCTTCTTGTTCATACGGGCCAGCCCCGCACCGATGTTGGCCGTAGATGTCGTCTTTCCGACGCCGCCTTTTCCTGATGTAACGACAATTACCTCACTCATAATATTCCTCCTGCTTTTCATGAATTCGTGAATATCATTCGTACGTAAAATAATCATTCAGTGTCTCATTCGTGATCGGCTTTATCTGAAGGTGTTCATCCTTGATGTAGATTATCTTCGGGTCCACCGGGTACTCTCCGGTATCAGTCTTCTTGACGATGGCGCTGCGGGCTGTCTTGTCCGCGATACGCACCTGCATCGGCTTCATCGTCAGCGCCGCCGCAAAACATCCCGCATTCCCGGAAGCACCGGCATAAATGTTGCCCATGCAGCATCCGAGAATAACAATATTTCCTTTGGAAATGACCTGCGCACCGGGATTCACGTCACCGATGATGACAATGCTCGATTCCGTCTCCAGCACCTGCCCGGAACGCAACGTCCCGCGGTAGAACTGACCGTCCTCCTGCTTCTGTTTTTCCAGTGCGTGTGTCACTGCTTTCTTATAATACTCTTCTGTCTCTTTCGCTTCATCAACGATACAAATAACGTGTATCCCTGTCTCTTATACACATCTGACGCTGCCGACGACTTAATAGGTG
>CAMTFT010000261.1 GCA_947071365.1 uncultured bacterium
GATGTAGCTCCGTCTCGTGGGCTCGGAGATGTGTATAAGAGACAGGAGCAGGACGTTTCCCTAAAGAAAAAATAGATATCTAAAATTTCTCTGAATTTACTGCGCAATCCGTTGACATTGCCTTTTATTGGCAGTAAAGTTTACACTAGAATGAAAAAAGAAGTGAGGCAATTCATATGAAGAGACGGTTTATGGAGTTTATGAGCGGGAGATACGGAGCGGATCAGCTTTCCAAATTTATGCTGGGTGTCTGCCTCGTCTGTCTGGTGGTGAACATGTTTACCGGTATCCGGGGAGTATACGTGATCGCGCTGGTCATTCTTGGCGTTTGCTATTACCGCATGTTTTCAAAGAATTATGCGAAGCGCAGCGCGGAGAACCAGAAGTATCTGGATACGATCTGGAAGATAAAGGCAAAATTCGGAAAAACAAAGAACCGGATCGCTCAGAGTAAGGATTTCCATATTTACAAATGCCCTTCCTGCGGACAGAAGATCCGTATCCCGAGGGGCAAAGGCAAGATCTGTATCACCTGCCCGAAGTGCAGACACGAGTTTGAGAAAAAGAGCTGAGTAATATGTTTGGATATATCTACGTGAATGAGCAGGAGCTGAAGCTGAGGGAATATGCGGTGTACCGCAGCTTTTACTGCGGATTATGCAACAATTTGAAGTGCAGGTATGGACGGATGGCCCAGATGATGTTAAACTATGACTTGACGTTTCTCGCACTTTTACTGACAGGATTGTACGAGCCGGAGACACGGTTTGAAGAGCACAGATGTATCCCGCATCCTGTCACGAAACACCGGATGGCTGACAATGAGGCGATCAGCTATGCGGCGGATATGTGCGTCCTGCTGTCTTATCAGAAGCTTCGGGACGACTGGGAGGACGAAGGCAAACAGACGCGCCGCGCAGAAGCGGCTCTTCTGCGTTCTTCGTACCGGAGGGTCTCGGAGAAATATCCGCGGCAGGCAAAGGCGGTGGAGCGGAATATCCGTCTGCTCCATGAGGCAGAGCGCCAGAACCGCCATGATATTGATTACGTGGCAGGTCTTACAGGCCATTTTCTGGCGGAAGTCTTCGTGTGGAAGGAAGATGAATGGCAGGAAGAGCTTCGTCAGATGGGATTTTTTATGGGTAAGTTTATTTATCTGATGGATGCCCTTGAGGATGTCGAGAAGGATAGAAAGTGCGGCAGCTACAATCTTTTTTCTGAGTATGGAGATGTCTGGAGACCAGGGGTACAAAAAGAGATCCAGGGTGTTCTGACGGATATGATGACAGCAGCTTCGAAGGCTTTCGAACGGCTGCCGGTTCTGGAAAATGCAGAGATCATCAGGAATATTCTGTATTCCGGAGTCTGGTGCAAGTACATTGCCATGAAAGACTCAGATAGAGATAGAAAAAGGAGAGCCGGGAACGGCAAGAGTAAGGTGACAGGTGCCGTCAGCGGGCGGCGGAGGAGATTATGAAAAATCCGTATACGGTGTTGGGAGTGCCGGAAAACGCTTCCGAGGAAGAGATAAAGAAAGCATACAGGGCACTCAGCAGAAAATATCACCCGGATGCTAATGTTAATAACCCAAATAAAGCGCAGGCAGAGGAAAAGTTCAAAGAGATACAGCAGGCATACCAGCAGATCATGCGCGAAAAGGAAAACGGCGGAAGTTATCAGGGCGGCGGCTATCAGAGCGGCCAGGGCTACGGTGGTTACGGCGGCTTTGGAGGCTTCGGCGGTTTTGGCGGGTATGGAAACGCGGGCGGCGCAGGAGGAAATACCTCCTGGTCTGAGGAGGACGTTCGGATGCAGGCCGCAGAGAATTATATCAGGAGCCGCCATTTCAAGGAGGCTCTTCATGTGCTGTCTGAGATCGAGCTGCATAACGCGCGCTGGTTCTACTTAAGCGCGATGGCGAATTCGGGGCAGGGCAACAATGTTCTGGCAAAGGAACACGCACAGAAAGCAGTATCTATGGAGCCCGACAATATGGTCTACCGGCAGTTCCTCCAGCAGATGGAGAACGGCGGTGCGTGGTATCAGTCCATGGGCGATATGTACGGCAGCCCGATGGCCGGGCAGGGAGACTGGTGTATGCGTCTCTGTCTTCTGAATGCATTCTGTGGATGCTGCTGCGGAAGACCCGTATTTTTCTGCTAAAGCGGTTTTGATGAAGGAGGAGAAAACTTTATGAGCAACTATGAAATTGAAACAAAATGTATCCAGTCCGGATGGCAGCCGAAGAACGGCGAACCCAGGATGCTGCCGATCTACCAGAGTACGACATTCAAATACGATACGTCGGAGCAGATGGGCAGGCTCTTTGACCTGGAGGAGGACGGATATTTTTATACAAGACTGCAGAATCCCACCAACGATGCGGTGGCAGCCAAGATTGCAGACCTTGAGGGCGGTGTTGCTGCGATCCTCACTTCTTCGGGACAGTCTGCGAACTTTTATGCCGTGTTCAACATCTGTGAAGCGGGAGATCATGTGATCTGTGCATCTGCGATCTACGGCGGCACCTTCAATCTGCTGGGAGTGACTTTGAAAAAGTTGGGGATCGAGTGTACCTTCGTCGATGTGGATGCAGATGAGGATACGCTGAACCAGGCATTCCGGCCAAATACGAAGGCGGTGCTGGCAGAGAGTATTTCCAATCCGGCGCTTGTTGTTCTGGACATTGAAAAGATGGCGAAAATAGCTCATGCTCACGGTGTACCGCTTATTGTGGACAATACATTTGCCACTCCGGTGAACTGCCATCCCTTTGAATGGGGAGCAGATATCATCACTCACTCTACAACGAAATACATGGACGGACATGCGATGCAGGTCGGTGGCGCGGTAGTGGACAGCGGCAATTTTGACTGGGAGGCCCACGCGGACAAATATCCCGGACTGACAACGCCGGACGAATCGTATCACGGTATCATTTATACAAAGAAATTCGGAAAGGCGGCGTATATTACGAAGGCCACCTCACAGCTTATGCGAGACCTCGGCGCGATCCCCTCTCCGATGAACTGTTTCCTTCTGAATATCGGACTTGAGACGTTGCCGCTTAGGGTAGAGCGCCATTGCTACAATGCTCAGAAGGTAGCGGAGTTCCTGAATGGACACGAGAAGGTGGCGAAGGTCAATTATGCGGGCCTTCCGGGCGATAAGTATCATGCGCTTGCACAGAAGTACATGCCGAAGGGCACCTGCGGCGTTATTTCCTTTGAGTTAAAGGGCGGAAGAGAGCCGGCTGTTCAGTTTATGGATTCTCTGAGACTTGCATCCATCGTGACGCATGTGGCAGACGCCAAGACGTGTGTTCTTCACCCGGCGAGCCATACGCACCGCCAAATGAATGACGAACAGCTTGCGCAGGCAGGTATTTCACCGGGACTGATCCGGCTTTCCGTCGGTATCGAGAACGTGAAGGATATCATTGCAGACCTGGAGCAGGCGCTGGAGAAGGCAGAGGTATAGAAATAAAATAAACAGCCGCACAAATAAAATAATCTCAGAGAAGGACCTGTAGGGGTGTCCACTCTGAGATTATTTTATCTGTGCGGCGTCCGGTTAAAGTATATGCCGCCGTCTGATCCTTAAAGTTCTGATGCACAATGCGGACATTTTACCGCATCTTTATGTATTTCAGACTTGCAGTACGGACAGATCTTCGTCGTTACTTCCGGAGCAGGAGCCGGTTTGTGCAGTTTGTTCATTCCTTTGACTACCATAAAAATAACGAAAGCAGTCAGAAGAAACTGTACAACGAGCTGGATGAAGTTTCCGTAAGCGATAACGGAAGCTCCGGCGTCCTGAGCCGCACTCAGCGTAGGATAGGAATTGCCGTCAAGAGATATCATCAGGTCAGAGAAATTGATTCTGCCTGTGATGAGCGTAACGACAGGCATAATGATATCATTGACGAGCGAATTGACAATACCGGTGAAAGCACTGCCGATGATAACGCCGACTGCCATGTCCATTACATTTCCACGCATGATAAATGTTTTGAATTCGTTTACAATCTTTGCCATTTTTCTTTCTCCTTCGCAATATTAGAT
>CAMTFT010000262.1 GCA_947071365.1 uncultured bacterium
CACCTATTAAGTCGTCGGCAGCGTCAGATGTGTATAAGAGACAGATGTAGAGGGATTGATTGAACGTATAAAGAAATTGCTGATACGTGAGCTTAAGAAAGAGTATCCAGATACAGACTATTACGATGATATGGATCTGATTGAATCTATGCAGGATGTATATGCAGAAAGTAAACGTCCGTTTGTGATCATTATTGACGAATGGGACTGCATATTCCGGGAATTTAAGGAAGATCGGGCAGCACAGGAGCAATATCTTGATTTTTTGCGGGATTTTCTGAAGGATAAAGGGTATATCCATCTGGCATATATGACAGGGATCCTGCCGATAAAGAAGTATGGAACGCATTCTGCTTTAAATATGTTTACGGAATTTTCCATGACAAATCCAAGGCAGTTGGCGGAGTATGCAGGCTTTACGGAGCAGGAAGTGCATCAATTATGTCAGGAACGAAACATGAGCCTTGCGGATATGAAGGAATGGTATGACGGATATTATTTTGAAGAGACAGGCTCCGTGTACAATCCAAGATCCGTGGTTGAGGCAGTGACCTCCGGTGTATGCGATTCTTACTGGAATCAGACAGAAACTTTTGAAGCGCTGCAGATGTATATTGATATGAATTTTGCAGGGCTTAGGGACGATATTCTGAGTATGTTGGCCGGAGAACGTGTGTCTGTAAATATTGGAAGCTTTACAAATGATATGACGACCTTTCGGACAGAAGACGATGTACTTACCTTGCTGATTCATCTGGGGTATCTGGGGTATGATTTTGACCACAAGTGCGTTTTTATTCCGAATAATGAGGTGCGGGGCGAATATGTGAATGCCATTACAGTATCAGATTGGGGTGAGGTCTCAAAGGCTTTGAAAAATTCAGCGGATACGCTGGAAGCAATTTGGCTGAAACGTCCGGAACGGGTGGCTATTGGAATAGAACAGGCGCATTTTGAGACATCTCATCTGCAGTATAATGATGAGAATGCGCTAAGCTATACGATTTCGCTGACTTTATATGCGGCAAGAAATTTTTATACGATTTATCGCGAATTGCCGACGGGAAAAGGATTTGCTGACCTGGTATTTCTTCCACGTAAAAAATTTGCGGAAAAACCGGCGATCGTTGTGGAATTGAAATGGAATAAGTCTGCGCAGGGTGCAATCGAACAGATTAAAAATAAGCAATATGGAAAGTCGCTTGAGGATTATCAGGGAAGACTCCTGCTTGTTGGTGTAAATTATGACAGATCGACGCGGGTGCATAGCTGTACTATTGAGGAGTTTAGAAAATAGCAAATGAACGCTTTAGAGTATTTACAGAAAAAAGACCTTCTTCACATCGGCATGATCCAGGTGCTTCGCCGCGGGACAGCCGAAGTGTATCAGGAAGGGGAAGACGGCGTATTTCTACGGGATACGGTCAGCGGCGCATGGATGCTCTCATCGAAGGATACGCAGACGGGAATCGGATGGCTTCGGGAAAGGGAACGCTGCGGCTATCACTTGATGCAGCTATGCCAGCGGGAGATTGCGGATTTTGCGCAGAAGGAGTATGGCTTGGAAACGCGGCTGGAATGCTATCAGGCTGTGTACCGGGGCCGGGAGCTGCCACAGCGCCCCGGCAAACTTACGATCCGCGTAGCCGGCGTACAGGAGCTGAAGACGATCCGCGCAAATTATGATAAGCTTTCCGATGAAGAGCTGGAGGAAATCAGGGAGCAGGGGAATCTGTTTGCCGGATATTTTGAGGGGCAGTTTGTCGGCTTTATCGGAAGCCACCTGGAAGGTAGCATGGGACTTCTGGAAATCCTGCCAAAGTACCGCCGCAAGGGATTTGGCGAAGAGTTGGAGAGATTTATGATCGGTCACATGATGAGCAAAGGGTTGATTCCTTTTTGCCAGATTGAGAGCTGGAATGAAAAATCCCTGGGACTGCAGAGAAAGCTGGGGATGGAGATATCCGGCGAGAGGGAGCTTGTATACTGGTTGTTTTAATACTGGACGAAGTATATATATCAGGTAATGTAGGAGGAGCAGAAAATGATAACAGTAGCATATGTGGGATTTGGCGTCAGCGTTCGGGAATACCATATTCCCTATGTGGAAGACAGGGACGATATCAGAGTAAAATACGTATACCGCCGGGAGGAGGACATTCCCCAGAATGCAGAGTACGAACCGTTTTATCCGGAGATTATTTTTACGACTGATTTTGAGCAGGTATTGAAAGATCCGGAGGTAGATCTGGTGGTGGTGAATACACCGGATCGGTTCCATGTGTCTTATGCAAAGCAGATTTTAAATGCGGGCAAGCATGCTCTGGTGGAAAAGCCCTTTGCACCCACGGCGGCGGAGGCCAGAGAAGTGTTCGATCTGGCGAAGGAGAAGGGGCTTATCTGTATGCCGAACCAGAACCGCCGTTTCGATGCGGATGTGCTGGCAGTGAAGGAAGTGCTGGATAGCGGGAAGCTTGGGGAGCTGGTGAAGCTGGAGAGCCATTACGATTATTTCCGGGAAAACGGCTGGTACGATTATTTCGGAACGCTTTACAATCTGGCCGTACACACGATCGACCAGGTGATCAGCATGTTCGGTATGCCGGACAGGACCAGTTTTGATGTCCGCAGTATCCATCACCCGGGTAAAGCTGATGATTACTATGATCTGGAGTTCTTCTATGGCAACAGCAAAGCGACCGTCAATACATGCATGTGCGTACTGATCGATTATCCGAGGTTTACGGTACACGGCACGAGAGGAAGTCTGACTCTTCCGCCGGTGATACATAATTCCGGCAAAAAGAAAGTGGTGGGGCGTCACGTGATCAACAGGGAGCCCGCGCCAAAGGACCGCTGGGGAACTCTTGTCTATGTGAATGACCAGGGCGAAAAGGTAGAAGAGAAAGTTCCGGTGGGATGCGCACATTATGAGAGGATCTACGACAGTCTGGTGGATGCGATCGAAAACGGCGGCGAGAAGTGTGTAAAGGATGAGGAAGTCATCCGGGTACTTGAGATTCTGGAGGAGGCTACCGCGGTGGCTAAAAGTTCTGCTGAAATTCTGATCTCTGATGAAAAATAGGACATCGTGATCAGGCGGCTCACAGGAGAAAGACATGAAGGAAGAGTATATAATCGGTATTGATATAGGCGGCACCCATTTCCGGATCGGAGCAGTTACAGGGGCGCATCACGTAAAATGCTTCCGGAAGGTCAAGGCGGATACTGTTTTGGTGACGGATGATGTGCTGGCGGATCTGAAGCGGTATCTGGCGGATTATATGAGTCTGCCGGAGCTGAAAGGAAATATCCGGGCCATTGCCATCGGATTTCCGGCCACAGTGGACCGGGCAAGAAAAGTGGTTTTGCAGGCTCCGAACCTCAGTTATATGGAAAACCTTCCCGTAGTGGATTATCTTCAGGAGCATCTTGGCATTCCGGTATTTATTGAGCGGGATGTGTGCATGACTTTATTTTACGATATGCACACGTATCAGATACCGGAGTGTGAGATCCTGGCGGGATGTTACTTTGGAACGGGTATCGGTAATGCAATCTGCATAAATGGCAGGCCTCTCCTTGGCCGGGATGGCGCTGCGGGAGAGCTGGGGCATATAGCGGTGCCGGGAAGCCAGGAGAAATGCGGCTGCGGCCTTGTGGGCTGCATGGAAAACCTGGCCGGAGGGAAATATCTTTCCAGACTTTGCCGGGAGGTTTACACGCATACGGAGATTGGAGATATTTTCACAGAGCACGGGGAGGAACAGCTGCTGAGGGACTTTGTAGACCGTATTGCCATTACGGTGGCTGCCGAGATCAATATCCTGAATCCGGATTATATGATCGTGGGCGGCGGCGTGATCAATATGAAAGATTTTCCAAAGGATCTTCTGGTTAAAAAGATCCATGAGCATACGAGGAAGCCGTATCCGGAGCAGAGCCTGAATCTTTTGCTGGCGGAGGACGAAGAGATGAAAAGCGTCATAGGGGCGGCGCCTGTCTCTTATACACATCTGACGCTGCCGACGACTTAATAGGTGT
>CAMTFT010000263.1 GCA_947071365.1 uncultured bacterium
CACCTACCAACCCCAGATCGGCGGGCGCCCCCTCTAATTTTTACCACCCCCCCAACGCCGTAGCGAAAAATGTATCGTAATCTTTATCTCACCATCGCGAGAAACGTCTGCTGCAGGGAATAATCATCTGCAAAAACTCCGCGGACGATGGTGGTGACTGTCTTTGTCCCTGGCTTTTGTACGCCGCGCATCGTCATGCACATGTGTTCGGCCTCCAGCATGACCATGACACCCTTCGGCTTCAGATATTCCTCCAGTGCGTCTGCAATCTGCGCTGTCATGTTTTCCTGGATCTGCGGACGGCGGGCGAAGACCTCCACGGTCCGGGCAAGCTTGCTTAAGCCTGCAACGCGTCCGTCTGGTATGTAAGCAACGTGCGCCTTCCCGTAAAAGGGGAGAAGATGATGTTCGCAGGTGGAATAAAATGTGATGTCCTTTTCCAGAACGATGTTATTGTTTGTTGCCTGGAATTGTTTGGAAAGATGAACGCCGGCATCCTCACCCAGACCTCCGTAAATCTGACTGCACATGCGGGCGATACGATCCGGTGTTTCCAGAAGCCCTTCACGGGTGATGTCCTCACCGATGCCCTCCAGCATCAGGCGGACGCCTTCTTTGATTTTTTCATGATCCATAATGCGCATACCTCCTTTTGAGCTGTTGAACTTTGAGCCGCAGTCCATCGTATTGGCCTGCAGCCCCTTCGGGATGTATGGCAGATGAATGGAAATAAGAAATGTCTGCATACTAAAACATCCCGATGTGAATAGGTAATCGGAATAAATAATAATTGTATCCCTTCACAATCGAGATGAATCCATCTTATTTGCAACGGGTGCGGGCTACATATCGTAAACCGGCCTGCTACATGAAGACCGGCTTTTCGTTTCTGCGGCAACTCCCCATCCACGGAACACTTAACGCATGAAACCCTATTTTGCATTCATTATTTATCTGTGCTGACAGTATAACATTATGTGCGGTAAAATACCAGTATAATTTGCGGTTTTTTACACGTGGTTTTCACCGGACGAGGATTATTTTTAAGTGATGAAACTTTCAGAAGATTACAGTAGATGTTTTCGGAAAAATTTGATATACTCTGTAAAAAAGGAGGTAAAAAAATATGTACTGTTATAGAAAAGTGACGGACGACCTTTTCTGGGTCGGCAGCAATGACCGCCGCCTCGCTATGTTCGAGGGCGTTTACTCTGTTCCGGGCGGAGTGTCCTACAACTCCTATTTGTTGATGGATGAAAAAACTGTTCTGTTTGACACAGTGGACAAGGCTGTGAAGGGCATCTTTTTTGAAAATATCGCTGAGGTACTCGGCGGCAGAAAGCTTGATTATATGGTGGTTCACCACATGGAGCCGGATCATTCTGAGGCAATTCAGGAGATCGTGATGCGTTATCCGGAAGTGAAGATCATCTGCAATGAAAAGATTGCATCCATGATCAAGCAGTATTTCGATTTTGATATCGATTCCAGGGCGATCCTGATGAAAGAAGGAGATACCTTCAGCACAGGAAAGCACAATCTCGTGTTCGTTATGGCGCCGATGGTTCATTGGCCGGAGGTTATGGTATCCTACGATACGACGGACAAGATCCTGTTCTCAGCGGACGGTTTTGGTACGTTCGGCGCGCTGAACGGCGCTCTGTTTGCAGACGAGGTTAATTTTGAGAGAGATTACCTTGACGAGGCAAGAAGATATTATACGAATATCGTCGGAAAATACGGCGATCAGGTACAGACGCTGCTGAAGAAAGCATCTGCTCTGGAGATCAACATGATCTGCCCGCTGCACGGCTTTGTGTGGAGAAAGAACATTTCTGATTTTATCGGAAAATATATGCACTGGTCATCCTACGCACCGGAAGAGTACGGCGTAATGATCGCATACGCATCTGTATATGGACATACAGAGAATACGGCGGAGATTCTGGCATGCCAGCTTCGCGAGCGCGGCGTAAAGACTGTGATGTACGACGTATCCGTGACTCCGGCATCCGATATCATCGCAGCATCCTTCAAATGGAGCCATCTTGTATTTGCGTCCACCACGTACAATGCAGGTATTTTTGTAAATATGGAAGCTCTGATTTACGATCTGGTTGCACATAATATCCAGAACCGTACGGTTGCACTGATCGAAAACGGTTCCTGGGCTCCGACCAGCGGCGGCCTGATGCGGGAACAGTTTGAGAAATGCAAGAATATGACGATTCTTGACAATACGATCACGGTGATCTCTTCTCTGAAGAAAGAGCAGCTTGCTCAGGTTGAAGCTCTGGCAGACGCTCTGGCAGAAACGATTCCAGGCTCCGCGAAGCCGCAGGTGGCTACCGCCGAGAAGAAGGAAGAGATCCGTGCAAAGGCTGAGGTAGATCCGGTTGCCATGTTCAAGCTCTCCTATGGTCTGTTCGTTCTGACTGCAAAGGACGGCGATAAGGATAACGGCTGCATCATCAATACGGTAATGCAGGTAACAGACGTAAAGAAGAGGATCGCTATTGCAGTCAACAAGGCAAACTTTACTCATGATATGATCAAAAAGACGGGCGAGTTCAACGTTTCTGTTCTTACGACAGAGGTTCCGTTCAAGGTGTTCCAGCAGTTTGGATTCCAGAGCGGCCGCGATACGGACAAATTCGCAGGCAGCACAGAGCTGGTGCGTACCGCAAACGGCATCGTTTACGTGCCGGAATATGCAAATGCAGTGATTTCCGGTAAGGTGATCGAGGAGCATGAGTACGATACGCATACGCTGTTCATCGCAGAGGTGACAGAGGCAGCCGTACTGTCTAATGTGCCGAGCGTGACATATCAGTATTACTTTGACCATATCAAACCGCAGCCGCAGCCGACTACCGAAAAGAAGGGCTTTGTCTGCAAAATCTGCGGATTTATCTATGAAGGAGAAACACTTCCGGAGGATTATATCTGTCCGCTTTGTAAGCATGGGGCGGAGGATTTTGAGAAGCTGTAAAGATCTGCGGATTGTTTTAGTGTAACGAACGGCGAAGCTGCTGAATCGTTCCTACAGGGACCGCTTGCGCTTAACAGTTCCACGAAGCGGTACGTAAGCGAGCAAAATACGCTCGCTAAGTACCGTCGGGAACTATGTCCCTTTCGGAAACGATTCAGCAGCTTCGCCTGTTTCAGGAAAGAAAACAGATGGGAGACGGTATGGCATTAACGGTCAATATTTATTATACGGGAGAGAAAAATAACGCCAGAAAATTTGCAGAAGAAATGATATCCTCTGGAACTGTGGCTAAAATAAGGGCCGAAAAAGGGAATATCAGATATGAGTATTTTTTCCCACTGAACGATGAAAGTACAGTTCTCTTAATTGATAGCTGGGAGAATCAACAGGCTATTGATGTTCACCATGAATCACCTATGATGAAAACAATAATTGCGCTTAGAGAAAAATATGATTTACATATGAAAGTGGAGCGTTATGTCTCTGATGAAGAAGGAATTCCAAAGACAGATGCTGTGTTTATCAAAGAATAGAAAAATTGATTTGACGAACTACCCAAAGGAAAGCCAGGTATGTATAAAAGGTGCTGATCGAAATGATTGGTGTCTTTTATTTGAAAAAAGTGCTTGACTTTGAGTTAACTCCAGGTTGTATCATATAGCTATCAATACTAGGGAGGTGTTCTTATGGCAGAGAAGATTATACAGACAGCAGGAAGGGATGCGCTGGGAGCGTTTGCAAGGAATGACTCTAACGAATAGCTAGAAGCGGTTTCTGATGAAGAGTACGGGAGACTTGAGTAATGACGATTAAGGAAGTATGTGAAAAATATGATATTACACCGGATACGCTTAGATACTATGAGCGGGTCGGCGTTATCCCGGAGGTGACGAGAACGGCAGGCGGTATTCGTAATTATACAGAAGCGGATATCAAATGGGTTGAAAATGCCATTTGTATGAGAAGCGCGGGTGTTCCTGTGGAAATGATTGTCGAGTATGTGCGCCTTTTCCAGATGGGCGATGATACCTTTGAAGACAGATGTAATC
>CAMTFT010000264.1 GCA_947071365.1 uncultured bacterium
CACCTATTAAGTCGTCGGCAGCGTCAGATGTGTATAAGAGACAGCTTTAAAGGTAGAAAAAAGAGATTTGGCAGTAAAGGCAAAAAGATTAAGAAGAGAGGGCTTTGTCACAGGTAACATTTTCGGAAGAGAGATCAAAGGCTCCATACCGGTTCAGATCACCCGCTCAGATGCAGAGAAGCTTCTTAAGACGAAGAATAAGGGAAGTCAGATCCTGCTGGAGTTAGGCGGACAGAAGATGGATGTCCTGATCAAGGATATTTCATTCGGTACTTTGAAAGGACGGATGGAAAATATAGATTTTCAGGCTCTTGTTGCTGGAGAGAAGGTTCATTCCGTGGCTGAGATCGTGCTGCTGAACCATGAAAAGGTCATTACCGGAGTGCTCCAGCAGATGCTGCATGAGATTTCCTACAAGGCGCTGCCGTCAGCCCTTGTGGAAAAGGTGGAGATCGACGTGGGAAGCATGCATGTAGGTGACACGATTCTCGTAAAGGATCTGGATATTGCATCAAATAAAGATATTGAACTGATCACACATCCGGAGACCATGGTGGTTACGGTTACTGAGGTACACAGAAAAGAAGCAGATAACGCAGAAGGAGGAAATGAAGATGTTAATGCCTAGTATTTTTGGAGACAGTATGTTTGATAATTGGATGGATTTTTCTTTCCCGGAGTTTGGACGTCCGGTTCACAGAGAGAATACACAGAATATCATGAGAACTGATGTAAAAGAGACGGAGCAGGGCTACGAGGTAGACATTGAGCTGCCGGGCTTCAAGAAGGAAGACGTGAAGGCAGAGCTGAAGGAAGGCTATCTGACCATCCGTGCAGTGAAGAACGTTGACAATGATGAAAAGGATTCGAACGGAAAATATATCCGCCGGGAGCGTTATTCCGGTTCCATGAGCCGCCAGTTCTACGTTGGCAAAAATGTGACGCAGGAGGATATCCGCGCGAGGTTCGAGGATGGCATCCTGAAGTTGAATGTGCCGAAGAAAGACGCACAGCAGGTAGAGCAGAGCAAGTATATTGCCATTGAAGGCTGATAAAACAACAAATTTGAATCAGGATTGCCGGGTTCCACAACCCGGCAATTCTTTCATATCATACAGGCAATTTTTCAGGATTACCTATATGATAAAAGCTTCGGACAGAAGCACATTTTTGCTCAAAAATTAGCACTCACCTATTGACAGTGCTAACAATAGGGGCTATAGTGGGAGTGAATAAGTGAAGGAGGTTTGCTTATGAATATCAGTAAATTTACGCAGAAGTCCATCCAGGCAGTCAATGATCTGGAAAAGACTGCATACCAGTTTGGCCATCAGGAAGTGGAGCAGGAGCATCTGCTTTATACGCTGCTTCATCAGGAAGACAGTCTGATCGGCAAGCTGATTGAGAAGATGGAGATTCAGAAGGAGTATTTTGAGAACCGCCTTGAGCAATCATTGAATGCCAGGGTGAAGGTAGCGGGCGGCAATGTATATATCGGCCAGTATCTGAACAAATCACTGGTCAGCGCTGAAGATGTGGCAAAACGGATGGGCGATGAATACGTATCGGTGGAGCATCTGTTTCTGTCCCTGCTGAACGATCCCAGCCCGTCCATGAAGCAGTTCTGGAATGAATTCGGGATCACGAAGGAACGGTTTTTGCAGGCGCTTTCCACAGTGCGCGGCAATCAGCGGGTGACCTCGGACAATCCGGAGGCCACGTATGATACCCTGAATAAATACGGGCAGGATCTGGTGGAAAAGGCGAGGAACCAGAAGCTGGACCCGGTCATCGGCCGGGACGCGGAGATCCGGAATGTCATCCGTATCCTGTCCAGAAAGACGAAAAACAATCCGGTTTTGATCGGTGAGCCCGGTGTCGGTAAAACGGCGGCAGTGGAAGGGCTGGCGCAGCGTATCGTCCGCGGCGATGTGCCGGAAGGATTGAAGAATAAAAAGATTTTTGCCCTTGATATGGGCGCTCTGGTGGCCGGAGCAAAATACCGGGGCGAGTTTGAGGAGCGGCTGAAGGCAGTTTTGGAAGAGGTGCGAAAGAGCGAAGGCGAGATCATCCTTTTCATTGATGAGCTGCACCTGATCGTGGGCGCAGGCAAGACAGAGGGCGCTATGGATGCCGGAAATATGTTAAAGCCGATGCTTGCGAGAGGTGAGCTGCACTGTATCGGAGCCACGACGCTGGATGAGTACCGCAAATACATCGAAAAGGATCCGGCGCTGGAGCGAAGATTTCAGCCGGTACTGGTGGATGAGCCTACGGTGGAGGATACGATCTCCATTCTGCGTGGCCTCAAGGAACGGTATGAGGTGTTCCACGGTGTGAAGATTACGGACAGTGCGCTGGTGGCGGCGGCTACATTGTCGCACCGCTACATTTCTGACCGTTTCCTGCCGGATAAAGCCATTGACCTGGTGGATGAGGCGTGTGCCCTGATCAAGACGGAGCTGGATTCATTGCCGACGGAGCTGGATGAACTGCAGAGAAAGATCATGCAGATGGAGATCGAGGAAGCGGCCCTGAAAAAGGAGACCGACAAGCCGAGCCATGACCGTCTGGAGGTGCTGCAGCGGGAGCTGGCGGAGCTTCGGGACGAATTCAATTCCCAGAAAGCGCAGTGGGACAATGAAAAGAAAGCAGTGGAAAATCTTTCCGCTCTGAGAGAACAGATCGAAGCATTAAATAAAGACATTGAGCTGGCAAAGCGCAATTATGACCTGAATAAAGCGGCAGAGCTTCAGTACGGAGAGCTGCCGAAGCTTCAGCAGCAGCTTGCCATTGAAGAGGAAAAGGTCAACCGCCGGGAGATGTCCCTGGTACATGAGAGTGTGACAGAGGAAGAGATATCGAAGATTATTTCCCGCTGGACGGGTATTCCTGTATCGAAGCTGACTCAGGGAGAGCGGGCGAAGATTCTGGCGTTGGATGAGGAGCTTCATAAGAGAGTCATCGGACAGGATGACGGCGTTACCAAGGTGACAGAGGCCATCCTTCGTTCCAAAGCCGGTATCAAGGACCCGACGAAGCCCATCGGCTCATTCCTGTTCCTGGGCCCCACTGGTGTCGGCAAGACAGAGCTGGCAAAAGCGCTGGCGGAGAGCCTGTTTGACGATGAGCAGAACATTGTACGTATCGATATGAGTGAATATATGGAAAAGCACTCCGTATCGAGACTGATCGGAGCACCTCCCGGATACGTAGGATATGAGGAGGGCGGCCAGCTCACCGAGGCTGTGCGCAGAAAACCGTATTCTGTAGTCCTCTTTGATGAGGTGGAAAAGGCACATCCCGATGTGTTCAACGTACTGCTTCAGGTGCTTGATGACGGACGTATTACGGATTCCCAGGGAAGGACTGTAGACTTTAAGAATACGATCCTTATCATGACATCAAACATCGGCTCCCAGTTTTTGCTGGAGGGCATTGAGCCGGACGGCAGTATCCGTCAGGAAGCGCAGGATATGGTCATGGAGCAGCTTCGCGGCAGCTTCCGGCCGGAATTCCTGAACCGTCTTGACGAGATCATTATGTTCAAGCCGCTCACAAAGGACAACATCGGCAATATCATTGATCTGATGGTCGCTGACCTGAATAAACGTCTGGCTACCCAGGAGATCCGCCTGGAGCTGGATGCGGATGCGAAGGACTATATCATTCAGGGTGGCTATGACCCGGTATACGGCGCCCGCCCGCTGAAACGTTTCCTTCAGAAAAATGTGGAGACGCTGGCTGCCCGCCTGATCCTTTCGGGGAAAGTCAGCATGGAAGATACAATCGTTTTCCATGTGGAAAACGGAGAGCTGACGGCGGATGTGAGGGTGATGCCGGAGGTCGTGGACTGAGATACAGGTATGATACCGGGGGTCATGGACTGAGATACAGGTATGATACCGGAGGTCGTGGACTGAGGTGCAATCATGTTGCCGGAGAGAAAGCGTGATACCGGAGACCATTGGCTGGAATGGAAACTGTCTCTTATACACATCTGACGCTGCCGACGACTTAATAGGTGT
>CAMTFT010000265.1 GCA_947071365.1 uncultured bacterium
CTTATATTATGTCATAGTTCTGCATCTTATGCAAGAAAAACCAGCTATACACAGACATGCAAAAAAATCTCCAGGAAGGACCTGTAGGGGTGTCCTCCTGGAGACTTTTTTGCATGTCGTCCGCGCAGCCGATATGTACCCGGCTTCAGTTCAATACCTTTAGTGCTCTCTTTCGTACTCGAGGATCCGATCTACCTTCTTACCGGAGCGCTCGTTGTACACGTACGTTTCTTTCAGATATGCTTCGATCATGACCTCGGCTTTCTTGTTTCCTGTTACCTGGCTGCCGATGGTAATAATGTTGCAGTTGTTGCTCAGGCATGCGCGCTGTGCGGAATACACATCGCCTACCACTGCCGCATACGCACCCTTTACCTTATTTGCTGCCAGCATCACACCAATGCCTGTACCGCAGAACAGAATGCCTCTGTCGTATTTCTTTGCTGCTACTGCCTCTGCCACTTCGATTGCCACATTTGCATAGATCGGGTCGTCGCTTCCAAAGTCTGTTACTTCATGTCCAAGACTCTCCACAAACGGAATTAACTGCTGCTTAAAAGCCTCTGCGTTCGGGTCGCAGCCCATTGCTATTTTCATCTGAATCTCCTCCTGCCTACATTTGATTTTCATAAGTTGTTCTGCACACAGCCACACTCTGCTTATTCAGAGATGGCATAATCCAAGAAACTGTTTCAGATCTTACAGATTCTCCGCGATTCCGTCAGCCATAGCCTTCAGAATGATACAGCATGAAACGCTTCCTGCATCGAGAACGCCTCTGGAACGCTCGCCGAGACGGCTGGAACGTCCGAACTTCGCTACGAGATCCTTTGTGGACTCCATCCCCTTCTCTGCCGCTGCCTTCATCTCCTCAAGAGCCTGCGGAAGGTCTGTACCTGCTTCTGCTGCACTCTTCAGAGCGTCTACTGCCGGTGAAAGCGTATCCACCAAAGTCTTATCTCCTACCTGAGCCTCTACGATCTCCTGAAGTCCTGCAAGGCCTGCTGCGAGCATATCTCCCAGATCCTTTGTGGAGATCTCATCCAGATCCATGCCTGCCTCTGCCATATCCATGAAAATAGTTCCGTAGATCGGTCCCATGGAACCGCCGATCTGTGTGAACAGAATGTTGCCGAGATTGTCAAGGCCATCCGCAAAGGTAAAGGATTCCTCTGCATACTGCTTTTCAAACATCGTAAAACCCTTGTTCATATTCATGCCGTGGTCGCCGTCGCCGATCAGGCCGTCCACTTCACCGAGATAAGCCTTGTTCTCCTGGATCGCCTTTACCATTTTCATCAGGACAGGATTGCCCTTTTCATTTTTAAATGTGCTCATAATTGCCCCCTGTTTTGTCATAATGCAGGATTGCCGCACCGGAAATCCATTCCCGTGCGACATCCCCATTCATTTCATTTACTTTAGTTCTGATGCAGTCCCATGCAGTTTGCCGGCATGTCGATCAGCTCTTTCAGCTCATCGTCCAGCTTCATAACAGTAAGTGTAGCGCCCATCATCTCAAGAGAGGTGAAGTAGTTGCCTACGTATGCCTTGTGGGTCTTGATTCCCTTTGCCTGAAGGAGCTGGTCGATCTCATCGTAAAGAACATACAGCTCCATAACCGGTGTTGCGCCGAGGCCGGAAACGAGTACGACTACCTCATCGCCTGCTTCAAACGGATAATCTGGAAGAACAACATCCACCATACGCTTTGCCATGTCGTGAGCGCTCTCCAGCGGGCATACCTCGATACCCGGCTCACCGTGATGGCCGATACCTACTTCCATCGTTCCATCTTTGATCTCAAAGTTCGGATGTCCGACTGCCGGAAGCGTACACGGTGTCAGTCCGATACCAACGCTGCGCGTATTGTCGATCGCCTTCTGAGCTGCTGCGATGACCTCATCCAGGCTTCCGCCCTTTGCTGCCTTAGCGCCGCCGACCTTCCACATCAGGACTTCTCCTGCCACACCGCGGCGTTTCTCTCTCTGATCCTTCGGAGCAGATGCAACGTCATCGTTTGCCACAACAGTCTTCACCGTGATGCCTTCTCTTTTTGCCATCTTGACTGCCATCTTAACGTTCATGTTGTCACCAGAATAATTTCCGTACAGACATGCCACGCCGTTACCCTGATTGGCAACTTTAAACGCATCGAGGAATGCCGCTGCTGTCGGAGAGGAACAAATCTCGCCAACTGCGACTGCGTCACACATATTCTGGCCCACATATCCGATAAATGCCGGCTTGTGACCGGAACCGCCTCCGGTAACCACGCCAACCTTCCCTTCCGGAATGTTCTTTGCCTTTGCTACTCTCGGATTGTCAGTTGCTTCCACAATATCGCTGTGCGCTTTCAGGAAACCTTTCAGCATCTCATCAACAATATTATCCGGATCGTTCAAAATTCTCTGCATAATTATCCTCTCCTTTTTATTCCTTCTGCCTTCACTCCTTCTGCGGGCAAAATGCCTCCGCCCGCAGAGGGAAATTTTTCATAAAGTTAAACTCGCAAACGCTTCGCTTTTTGCTCGTTAAAAAATCGGCGCTTCACGCTTATTTTTTATACTCTAAGCTGCAATTAGCTGTACATCTCCACATCAACGTCGAGCATTCTGCAGATCATCTTCAATTCTTCCACATGGTCTCCGTATACTGCATGGCAGTGGTTCGCTCCGAAGCGCTCCAGGAAAATGTTGTGGTCGAACGGAAGCTTTGCAAATACATGCGGCCATTCCATCGTGGTCAGCTTTTCTCTTTCCTTCGGAAGAGCCACGAACTCACACGGAATGATAGTCATGTAATATCTCTCGCCCTTTTCGCTCTTTCTTCTGCAAAGTCTTGCGATCGTCGCCTGACCCGGCTTCGTCTGCAGATTTACATGGCAGCCGCCGCCCGGATAAAGGTCAAGAGCCGGATACAGAGTAACCTTTGCAAGATTCTCTCTGAAATCATCACTTGCCTCTGCATAGTATGTGGACTGGGAACCGCAGTTGCAAAATTCCATTACGCCGTTCTCCTGATCCCAGTGACGAACATCCATAAAAATAGCCGGATCGCCTGTCAACAGGTTGAGGATCTGCATCGTAAGTGCTGCGTCGGAATCCGCTTCACACGCACAGACAAACGGTTTCTTCGGGCCGTCCCAGTCATACGGGTCATTCAGAAATGCTGCGCTGAGGCACTGTGTACAGTAATGTGCGCTCATCTCATAATGACACTTTACGCCAATAAAATCAAGCTCATTTTCTTCTACGATCTTCTTTGTAGCCTCGTAATGGCGGATCTGAGTTTTCAGCTTCTCCGGTGTAAAGGAGGTGCCGTTGTACTCGATCTTTCCGACATTTTCTGTCAGCCAGTTGAATGCCTTCTCCACCTGAGCCTCGTCTACTTCCTCTGCCTTACGCACGATCTCAAGCTGGTCGATATGCTCCACATCAACACCAAACTGATCCTGCCACTGCTGCATGGAAACCGTTGAGCTGTACATACCAAGGCTTCTTCCGCCGATCAGGCCGTACTTCTGTCCGTTCAGACGGCTAACAACCTTTGCACACTTTGCAAAAGTAACGATCTTCTCCAGAACCTCTTTTTCCTTTACATCACCGGCTACGCGGAAATGATCGATACCCTCATGGTCAAGTCCGCCGCCTGCTGCCAGCATGGAAACCATACCGGGCCAATCCGGGTTGAACGGTGCTGCCAGAAGGAACGGCCCCTTGCCGTGTCTTGCTGCGATAACGCTGAATACCGGGAATGCGAAAACTCCGTATGCGAAAATAGTGGCATCCACGCCCTTTGCCTTCAATTCCTCTGCATATGACTTTGCTGTCTTATCACTATGTACCAGATCATCCGCAACAACTACCTCTACACGTCCGTCTGCTCTGAGCGCTTCTGCAATCGCATCCACCTGAGTCTGTACGATTCCCTTCAGCATCTCATGCGCTGCCGGATCACCATCTGAAAAGCCCAAAATACCAAGTACCGGTTTGTCCATCTTTGTTCCTCCTTCATTTATAT
>CAMTFT010000266.1 GCA_947071365.1 uncultured bacterium
AGATGTAGCTCCGTCTCGTGGGCTCGGAGATGTGTATAAGAGACAGTTTCGCTGCTGTTGTCGATCAGATGCGACAGATATTTCTCCATCGCGTATTCCGGCGTACTCTGCCGGTACGCCTGCCAGCCCACTGCTCCGCCTCCTGCCAGAACGATCACCAGCAGAAGAAACAATATTTTCAAAAAAACTCTCTTAAATACACTCATGTTCTTTACCTCCTAGTTTCCCGCAAGCGCTGCTTCGTAGTTGAGGATGACATTCAAATTTGCCTCCTCATAGTCATTCAGGTAATAGAACATATTTGCATCAAAATCCTCCGGTGCGTACGTCGGTACGTACCAGGATTTCTGGCTGAAATAATCCCGCAGATCCTGTGAATTGAAAATACGCCCATGCAGCGCAAATATCTCATTTCGAATCAACCGAAGCTGATCTGCGCTGTAATTGTACAATTCACTTTCATCGATATATCGTTCGCTGATCCCCCACAGGATCACATCCGACGGAGTCGATGCAGTGCTTCCCGAAGAATCTCCGGAAGAGGAACCTCCTCCTGAAGAACCACTGCCTGAGCCATCCGTATACTGATAATCTCCGTTCCCCGGATCGTAAATTTCTATCGGCTGTTCATAATAGGAATCTCCCGAATAATCGCCGCTTCCTCCCGATCCGCCGCCATCATAGGAGCCGTTGTCGTAAGAACCGTCGTCATAGGAACCGCCGCCATCATAGCTTCCATCTCCACTGTAGCTGCTGTCTCCCGAGTCTCCGTCGCCGCTATAGCTGCCATCGTCCCCGGAACTGCCTTCATAAGAGCCGCCGTTCTCACCGCTGTTAACGGGATTGCCATTTTCATCCGTCTCGGCCGTTTCACTTATCGGATTGCCGTTTTCATCCGTCTCAGGAGTATCCTTCTTCTCCATCTGCTTCGGAGGCTCCGTCTCAACTCCCTTGATAATATTGCCGGATGCAGTCACGGTAAATGCATCCGTCTCATATACTCTGTTCTCTGTACTTTCCGGTGCTACGGTCTCCACCGTACCCGAGCCCGTCTCAGGTTCTTCTGTAGACGGTGTCATAAGCGGTACGCCCTTCTGCATCAATGTGTCGGCAGTGACAAAAGATGCCCCTGCTGCCAGCACACAACCAACGAGGAAACCGCTGTTGCGCTTTATAATATTACGTTTCTTTTTCATTTTTATACTCACCCCTTCACGGGGCATCATAACACACATGTCGAAAAAAGTCTACGTAAAGTCTGATTTTTCCTGTAAAAACTCCGCAGGACTATAATCCGCGCCTTTTATATGTTCCCGTCATCACTCCCGCTACCGCAGTGATAAAAAACATGAAAATGCCAAAGCCAAGAAGCAACACACCGTCTCTGCCTGTTTCACCTGACTTCTTCTGCTTCCTGCTCTCCCCATACACTCCTGCCAATGGCTGTCCCTCCAATTGATTGTTCCAGGAGACCGTCCCGCCTCTCTCCTGTTCATTATCCGTTTCATTGCCCTCCTCATTTTTCTGCCCCTTTCCACTTTTTTCCTCTGTAGCTCTCTGCTCTTCCTTTTCCCTTGCGCTCATCCTCATTTTCTGATAGACCGGTGCCTCCTCTGCTTTTTGTCCCACGAATACCGGAATCTCTTCGCTCCAGTATTTATTTCCGGAAAGATCCTCCAGGTAAACCTGCAGAGTCTGCCACTCCTCCCCGGACTTTAGCGGTATTTTTAATGGCTCCCCATTCTTATCGCTTTTTTCCCGAAGCAGTTCGCTGTCATGGTATACTTTCACTGTTTCCAATCCGATATTATCCTGAGGTACGACGCATGCGGTCACATCCTCCTCATACGCCGCCCCGGCTTCTATCCCCGTCACAATGCAGGAAGGTGATGTCCAGTCCAACACAAAGGCAACCCGTTTTTCCTGCATTCCCGTATCGCTCTGATTGTCTGCCCGGTCACGGGAAGACAGCAACAGCTCATAAACGCCCTCCTTTTTGAAGTATTCCGCCGGAATCGTATACTGGTACTGCTTCCACGACTCTTTGCTTCCCTGCATCGTAACACGGTAATCCTTTCCACGTACCAGCTCCTGAAGCTCACCATCTCTCCTACAAAAAATGTCAGATTCGCCCACATAATCAATATTTGTCTCGTAAAATACTACCTCCTGGGCCTCTGCCAGATAATACAGCCTCAAATTTTGCCGCGTCTCCGGAGACAGATCATATACGGAACCGAATCGGTTGACCGAAAAATCCATGCTCTGTTCCGTTATATTTCCGGAAATATCCTCAGCGTGTACACTCAAATGATACACATCATCATAGCCCTTCTGCCTTGGAATATCAAAATACTTCACCTCGGCTCCCTTCTCATTTTCGCTTTTTTCGTGTACCGATAACATACTCCCGGTATTTCTTCCGGTTATATCCACATTCAGAGAGCCCGTCTTGTAATGTGTATCCGCACAGGCTACCCGTACTGCTACCTTCCCCGAGTTCGCAGTCTGATTGCCCACTCCCTCTATTACAATTTCCGGTGAAGTCCGGTCAACACATATCACACTGCTTTTCGAAAACGCAAGATTTCCCACCATATCCTCTGTTCTGACGTAAATCTGGTAGATTCCCTCTTCCGATATGCTTAGCTGCGTTCCCGATGAGCAGGATTGCCATACCGCATTTTCCGGGCCATTTGCCATACTCCCATCTTCCCGGCATTGAATAACTGCATACGCAGCCGATTTCAGCCCGCTCTTTCCATCCGGCTCGATAGAAATAACCGGCTCTGCCGCATGAGCCGCATATACCATCCCCTCTGCTCTGACTCCTGCAACATCCACTTCCGCCGCCGGAGCCGCTTCATCAACGAAATATGCTTCCTGCTGGAGAGCTGATTCTGCTGTCACATTTCCATCTTTGTCAGTTTTCTGTAAACAAAAGGTCAGCTTTCCATCCTCCTGGATGTTTTTCTTCGACGCACCGTGTCCATATCCGCTTTCCGACTTTGTTTCTATGTAAAGGTTGCTTCCCGCCCGGATCCAAAGGCGATCCTTTGTATCCCGATACCAGGCATTTTCATCTCCCCTGATCTCATACTGTCTGCCGCGGTATATTTTCTCTGGAGGCGATGCGGTTTCCTCCTGTATTCCCTCTGTCATCTGTTCCGTCTCCGATTCGCTTTCCGGCGGCTGCTCCGCATCCGGCATCCCCTCTGGCTTCTGCTCTGTAGTCTGCTCCGTCCCCGGTTCGTTCTCCGGCGGCTGCTCTGCATCTGGCATCCCCTCTGGCATCTTCTCCGTTCCCAGTTCACTTTCCGGCGGCTGCTCTGTATCTGGCATCCCCTCTGGCTTCTGCTCTGTAGTCTGCTCTGTTCCCGGTTCGTTCTCCGGCGGCTGCTCTGCACCCGGCATCCCCTCTGGCTTCTGCTCTGTAGTCTGCTCCGTTCCCAGTTCATTCTCCGGCGGCTGCTCTGCACCTGACATCTGCTCTGTTCCCGGCCCACTTTCCGGCGGCTGCTCTGCATCCGGCATCCCCTCTATCACCTGCTCTGTTCCCGGTTCGTTCTCCGGCGGCTGCTCTGCACCTGACATCTGCTCTGTTCCCGGCCCACTTTCCGGCGGCTGCTCTGCATCCGGCATCCCCTCTGGCACCTTCTCTGCCCCCGGTTCGCTCTCCGACGACTGCTCCGTATTCGATACGCCTCCCATCGTCTGTTCCGATCCTGGCTTGCTCCCAGAAATCAACTCTGTCTGTATGGACATCTCGCCCACCGCTCCGGCCTCCTCAGCCACATTTTCACCTGTATTCCCGCTCTGTTCTTCCGCATCAGGTTCACCCTGTTCTTCCGTGATGCCTTCGCGTTCTGTTTCACCCCCTGCCCCACTCCAGCTTTCATCTTCTGTTTCACTTTGCTGCCCACTTCCGCTCTCACATTCTATTTCGCTTCCTGCCCCATTTTGTTGCTCATCTCCTCTTTCACTTTTATCCGCCTCTCCACTTTCACTCTCCATTTTTC
>CAMTFT010000267.1 GCA_947071365.1 uncultured bacterium
ATGTAGCTCCGTCTCGTGGGCTCGGAGATGTGTATAAGAGACAGCTTCAGCATCGTGTAATTGCTGGAGATTCGGGAGAAAACACGTTCGGAATACGTATCGGCAAACGTCCCGAGGGACAGGTTGGTGGAGATCAGCGTGCTCTTGCGGCGCAGGATCCGTTCGTTCAGAACGTGAAACAGCTCCGAGGCAACGAAAGAATTGACAAGCTCCGTCCCGAGGTCATCGATGATGAGAAAATCACAGTCAAAAATGTGCTGTTCCAGCTCCGCCTGGCTGCCAGCGCTGCTGCGCCCAAAGGCAGAATCAGCAAAAAGCTCAAAGAGCCGGAAGGAGGAAAAATAGATGACCGAGTGGGTGCTCTCCAGAAGCTCTTTGGCAATACAGTGGGAGAGAAACGTTTTCCCAAGGCCGGTATCGCCGTATAAAAACAGGTTTTCGAAGGAGCTGTCAAACTCTTTCACGAAGCGGCGGCATTCCTCCAGGGTGCGCCGGGCTGTCTTTGCAGCAGTCAGTCCCGTCACAGGGTCTGTGATCTGCTCGGAATAGTATTTTAAAGAAAAAGAAGAAAAATTTTCAGTAACCAGGATCTCCCGGAGATTGGACTGGGTATAAAGAAGGTCGATCGCAGCCTGCCGGAAGCAATGGCACTTTTGAGAGCCGATATAACCGGTGTCCTGACAGTCCCTGCAGCGATAGCGGGGACTCAGATAGTCCGACGGATAACCGGCTTTTTGCAGAAGCTGCGCCCTTTTGGCGGAAAGCTCTGCGATCTGCTTTCGCAGCTCTTCAGTGGATGCGGGTTCGTCGGAAAGAAGCCGTCTTGCACAGGCGGTACTCTTTGAGGCAATGGCAGCGTCGATCTCGGAAAATTCCGGGAAACGGGAATAGACCTCTTCGATGCGCTGTTCCTGTTCCTGATGACTGCGTGACTGCTGCCTCTGATAATCCCGCATGATGGTGTTGTATTGTTCGTTCGTCAGTCCCATGGTGGCTCCTTTGTGGTTCGGATCATTGGTTCAAAAGCTGTTTTTCAAGCTGGTTGTAGTCATATTCTCTCTGGGAGAAATTGTTGAAACGGTTTCCCGCGGATTTTGGCGGTGTCTGGGCTTTCTGTGCAGGCTTTTTCTGCTCATTTCTTCGCTGCTGGTCAAGCCTTTCGATGTCGGATAAGGATTTCACGCCGCTGATGTGCCACTGCTCCAGAATCTTATCCGCATACTGGAAATTCGGCTGATGCGTCTGCCGGATCGTACGGCGGCATGCCTCCAGAATAATATCGATGGTAAAGCCGAATTCGTTGAACCAGCGGGCCATGGTCTCCTGCTCCGGAGCGGCCGGGCCGCGTCCCTTGATGCCGAAGGCATTCATGACCGTGAAATAATTGCGGTTGTGCAGGTTTGTTTCCTGCTTGGCCTGCAGGACCGTGGAAATGCCGGCCTCCGCCCAGGAAAGCGCGACGCGGCGCATATAGTGGCGGCTGGCAGAGCCTTTGGAAATGCAGTATTCCAGAAGATATTCGATCAGATCCGTGGAAAACTGCAGATTGTCATAGTAGTAAACGAGATCGCCCTGTTCGGAGGAGGTCAGCGGCCGCTGCAGATACTGTTCTGCAACGTAAAAAAGCTGGCGGATCTCTTTCTGCTCCCGGGCCGCAGCGATGCGGTCGCGATCCGGCATATCCTGTGAAAATGCCATATTCCTGGAATCATCGGATGTGTTTCCTGAGGAGCGGTATGCAGCGGTATCGGATATATTTCCTGAGGAACTGCGGTATGCAGCGGTATCAGATATATTTCCTGAGGAACTGCGGTATGCAGCAGTATCAGATATATTGCCTGATGAGTTGCAGTATGCGGAATCATCGGATGCTTTGGAAGGTACGCCCGCATCGGACTGCCCATCAGATGTGATGGTTCTGTCATCCGGTATATCGGCAAAGGTAACAGACTGTACGGAACCGTCGCCCCCCAGCCGTATACGGAGCAGCCGCTGCTTTTCCCAGTAGGCCAGGGCGCGCAGGACATCCTTTTCTGTATGGTCAAATACGTCTGCAATAGAAGAAAGAGACAGCTCCCGGCCCGTATCGGCGCATCGGAGCAGATACAGGTATACTTTGACGTATTCCCCGTTGGCATGGGGCATGTACCGGTCTATGAATGTGTTATGTACTACGGTTGCGCCTTCCGGTGCATCGGTATAGATCTTCATTATGCTCACTCCCGCTTTTGTCCTTGTTTTCTCACACGAATCAGTATATCATATCCGGTCAGAAATGAGAACAGGCTTTTTTGGCCCCCTTGGAAGAGTTATCCCCGGACAAAAATGTGGATAATGTGGATAAAAAGTTGACAATAATTATTTTACCCGGCAAAAAATGTCGAAAGTATGCCGAATTTGTTACAAAGTTATGTAAATCATATTGTCCACAAAAAAATCCACATGTCAAATCACAAAATATGTGAATAAACATGTGGATAATGTGGATAACTCAGTAAAAGTATAGTAAATACAGGCTTTCCGGGTGTGAATAAAAATGTGAATTTTCGGTACTATTTACCCAGCAGGTTTTCTCCTATTTTCACCACATCGCCTGCTCCCATCGTGATCAGCAGGTCTCCCGGAACACATTTCTCCAGAAGGAAGGTCTCGATCTCATCGAAGGTGGGGAAGTAGTAAGCTTCCTTTCCAAGGCCTGCAAGCTTCTGGCGCAGAGTGTCGGAGCTGATGCCGAGATTGTCAGTCTCCCGGGCTGCATAGATATCAGCGAGAACTACCGTGTCGGCCAGAGAAAGCGCATCGGCAAATTCGTCCATCAGAGCCTTCGTGCGCGTGTAGGTGTGGGGCTGGAAGACGCACCAGATACGTTTGCCGGAATACTTTCTGGCTGCGTGGAGCGTTGCCCTGATCTCTGTCGGATGGTGCGCATAATCATCGATGATGGTCACACCGCCGATCTCGCCCTTTTTCTGGAATCGCCGGTCCGTACCTGAGAAGCCCAGAAGACCGGAAGCCATGGAAGAGACGGGAGCGCCCAGCAGATCGCCGGCGGCCAGTGCGGCAGCCGCGTTTGCGACGTTGTGTTCACCGGGAACACTGAGGTCAAAATGGCCGATGGACGCATCGCCTTTTTTCAGCTCGAAGCTTCCGCAGCCGGAATCGTTGTAGGAAACATTCACGGCCTGATAGTCGCCCTCACCGATGCCGAAGGTGATAACGCGGCAGGCAAGGCTGCGAGTCAGCTCATCGAGATGAGGGATCGCAGCATTGATGATAAGGGCGCCGCCTTCGGGAATTCTCCCGGCAAACAGGCGGAAGGAATGACGGATGTCATCCAGATCCTTAAAAAAGTCAAGGTGATCTGCGTCTATATTCAGGATAATGCCGATGGTGGGGAAGAGCTCAAGGAAGCTGTTCGTATATTCGCAGGCTTCCGTCAGGAAATACCCGGAACTCCCCATCCGGACATTGCCGCCGATGGACTGAAGGATGCCGCCGACGGAGATCGTGGGATCCATCTCAGAAGCCATCATGATATGGGAGAGCATGGAGGTCGTCGTGGTCTTGCCGTGGGTGCCGGCAACGGCGACAGCAGTCTCGTAGTTTTTCATAAGCTGTCCCAGGAGCTGTGCCCTGGTGAGCATTGGTATTCCTTTTGAGGATACGGCCACAAATTCCGGATTGTCCGGGTGAATGGCAGCGGTATAGACAACCACGTCAATATCGTCGGTGATATTCTCTGCACATTGGGGGTAGGAAATGTGTGCCCCCAGACCGGTCAGCCACTGTGTCAGCTCGCTCTTTCTGGCATCGGATCCGCTCACGGTAAAGCCGCGCTTCAAAAGTACGGCTGCCAGGCCGCTCATGCTGATGCCGCCGATACCGATAAAATGAATGTGAACCGGCTGATTGTAATTTATCTGATACATTTGGAACAATCTCCTTACTTCTTGATTTATGTACAGTATACTCCTGTCTCTTATACACATCTGACGCTGCCGACGACTTAATAGGTGT
>CAMTFT010000268.1 GCA_947071365.1 uncultured bacterium
TACACCTATTAAGTCGTCGGCAGCGTCAGATGTGTATAAGAGACAGCGCACAGGGTGCGGATCCGATTTCCCTGGATCCCTACGGTACGACTGACACACCGGCGATTCGTGTTGCAAGTCTTATTTATGAGACACTGCTGACACGGGATGACAGCGGAGAGATTGCTCCGGGACTTGCAGAGAGCTGGGAAGTTGTGGATGATACGACTTATATCTTCCACCTGAGAAAGGGCGTAAAGTTCCACAACGGCGAAGAATTCAAGGCAAGTGATGTGGAATTTTCCTTCTCAAAGATCGCAGAATCACCGCATGCGGCATCCATTCGTGCAACGATCGACTTCGAAAATTCCAAAGCTATTGATGATTACACATTTGAAATGAAGATGACAGAGCCTTTCGGACCGATCCTGAACCATCTCGGACATCCGGTTATGGCGATCGTAAATGAGAAGGCGTATACAGAAGCAGGTGATCAGACATCACAGAATCCTTGCGGAACCGGCCCGTACAAATTCGTGAGCTGGGCAACAGGCGACCGTATTGACCTGGTTGCGTTTGACGAATACTGGGGCGAGGCGCCGAAGATCACAAACGTAGTATGGCGTAACATCCCGGAGGTTGCCACACGTTCTATCGAAGTGGAAGCAGGCAGCGTAGATGTTGCAATTGATATTCAGGCAACAGATATCGCACGTCTCGACATGAACGATAAAATTAATATTTTCAGAAATGAAGCATCATCCATTAACTTTATCTGTTTCACATGTAACAAAGAGCCGTTTGACAACGTAAAACTGCGTCAGGCAATCGACCTTGCAATCAACAAAGAAGCAATCTACCAGGTTGTTTACCAGGGAACAGGAAAGATTGCACGCGCACCGATGAGTTCCGTTGTATGGGCATTTAATGATTCCCTTCCGGAACATGCACAGGATATTGAAAAGGCAAAAGAGCTGCTCGCAGAAGCAGGTTATGCAGATGGTCTGAAGGTGACGATTACGTGTGACCAGAGCCAGGCACGTCTCGATACGGCAGAGATGGTTCAGGCACAGCTTGCAGAGATCGGCATTGAGGTGGAGATCATTACGTTAGAGCGTGGTGCATTCATCGATGAGGTTATGGCAGGAAATCTTGAGATGTTCAGCCTTGGATGGAGCTCTGATACAGGAGATCCTGACTATGCACTGTATGCAAGCTTCCACTCATCACAGCATGGCGAGGGCGGAAACATGTCTTTCTACACAAATGAGAAGGTGGATGAGCTGCTTGCACTGGGACGTACCTCTACCGATCAGGAAGAGAGAAAAGCAGCTTATCTTGAGGCACAGGAGATCGTATGGGAAGAAGTACCGTGCGTATTCCTGCAGTGTCCGGAGGATCTGTATGCGTACAGCGCAGAAGTTGAGAACTTCGGCGTATATTCAAACGGTGAACTGAAAGTTCCGGAATTTTCTTTTAAATAAAGATTAGAGGGGCTGCCGCAAGGTCTGCGGCAGCCCTGCTGCTTCTGTATGCTTTCGCGGGGCAGCGGGAGTGTACGCAGCATATTTTGGAGCGAGAAAGGAAGTTTCTTTTATGGGGGATAAGGATTATCGTATTGAGCAGATACGAAAGGAACTGCGGGAGCAGGGACTGGATGCGGCCCTTATCTGCGGGCCGTTTAACAGGCGCTATGTTTCCGGTTTTGCGGGCAGTACAGGGTATGCGGTGATCACGCAGGAAGCAGCAGACTTTCTGGTGGATTTCCGCTACTGGGAACAGGCTGCGCAGCAGTGTCCCGGCTGGGATATCATAAAGATCAAAGGAGAAGATGACGTTTTTTCCTGGCTTCGGGAACATAAGCTTGAAACACTTGGCATAGAGGATAATTTTATTACGGTCCGTTTTGCTTATTTGTTGAAACAGAAAGGGCATGTATCAAAAACGCAGGGAATCGACGGTGTGCTGACAAAGCTTCGTATGGTGAAAAGCGAGGAGGAGCTGACGCATATCAGACGCGCCTGTGAGATTACGGATCTTGCATTTTCTCATGTCCTTACAAAGATATGTGAGGGAATGTCGGAGGCGGAAATTGACAATATCCTGCAGAGCTATATGAGAGCGTATCCGGAAGTGGATTGCATGGCGGACCGGTTTATCGTAGCCAGCGGGGAGCATGGGGCGCTTCCGCACGGGATCGCCGGGGAAAGAAAGGTTCAAAAGGGCGATCTTATCACGATGGATTTCGGCTGTAACTGCCGCGGGTACTGGTCGGATGTCACGAGAACGGTTTGCCTTGGCCCCGCGAATGAACGCCAAAAAGAGATATATGAAGTGACTTTGCAGGCTCAGAGGGCAGCAATCGCGGCTGTTTCGGCCGGAAAGACGGGATATGAAATTGACCGGGTTGCCAGAGATGTGATAACAGCAGCAGGCTACGGGGAATATTTTGGCCATGGACTGGGCCACAGCTTCGGCCTGGAGATTCATGAGGCGCCAAGGTGCAGCCAGAATGAAATGTGTGATATAATGCTGGAGGAAGGAATGATGATGACCATTGAACCGGGAATCTACATTCCGGGATTCGGCGGTGTACGTATCGAAGATGATATTATAGTGACAAAAGACGGGTGTATCGACCTGACACAGTCGGAAAAAGAGCTGATCGAATTATAATGGGAAAGGGGAATTTCAGATGTATCAGCAGGTAATAGACAACATGAAACAGAAGCTTCACCGGGCAGGGCTGTACCCGCTGAAGGCACAGGCAGACTTAAGTACGCGTATTCTGAAGGAGCGTCTGGAGACGATACTTCCCTGGGCAATGGAGAAAGCCGGCGTGGATATGTGGATCGTGCTCTCCAGGGAGAATTGTGAGGATCCGATCATACGTACGCTGTTTACCTGGGATATGCCGGAGGCCAGGCGTATCAGTATTTTAATGTTCCACAGAGACCGGGAATCCGGTGAGATACGGAAAATGGCTGTGGGAATGCATTCACCGGAAATGAGCAATATTTATGAAAATGTACAGAAAAGTGATGAGGACGTCTGGCAGAGTGTTGCGCGGCTGACCGCAGAGGCCGACCCGGAGAAGATCGCAGTGAACCGCAGCTTTCTGTACGGCTTCTGTGACGGACTTTCCTCCACACTTCTGGAAAAGCTCCGGGAATCGTTGGGCGAGACGTATGCAGGGCGTATCTGCGATGGCGAGGAGCTGACGGTACGGTGGCTGCAGAGAGTGTCTCCGCTGGAAAAGGAAGCAATGAAAGTGCTGACAAGTGTCACGCATGACATTGTAAATTATACGTTCAGCAGTGAGTTTGTACAGCCGGGCACCACAACCACGACGAACATTGAGTGGTGTATGCGGAACATGATCAGCGAGATCGGATATCACTACTGGTTTGGGCCGGATGTGGATCTGCAGAGAAAGGGCGGAACGTCCAGCCGTATGTTTGGGGAAGTAATACAGCCGGGAGACCTGATCCACTGCGATATCGGAATAAACGGCTTGTACGTGCATCTGCATACGGATATGCAGTGGGTGGCGTATATACTGAAAGAAGGCGAGAGCGAAGCGCCGGAGGAGATGGAAGAGCTTCTGACGAAAGGCAACCGGTTCCGGGATATTGTAAGGGAAGAGATGAAAGAGGGCATTTCAGGCAATGAGATCTTTGAGGTTTCGGTAGACCGTGCCAGAAAAGAGGGAATATGTCCCATGCTGTACACGCATCCCCTCGGAACGTTTGGACATGGCGCGGGCCCGACGATAGGACTTTACAGCAATCAGGGATTTGTGCCGGGGAACGGAGAAAGACCGGTGGAAGATAAGACCTGCTATGCGTTGGAGCTTAATGTTTCAGATGAGCTGAAGCTGTGGGATGGACAGACGGTATTCATGTATCTGGAGGAGGATATCTGCAAAGACGGTACGGCAGAGTATCTGGACGGACATCAGGAGCACCTGATGCTGATATAAAACTGACGCTGAACTCAAAATTTGGGTTGCAGTGACAGCGGA
>CAMTFT010000269.1 GCA_947071365.1 uncultured bacterium
ACACCTATTAAGTCGTCGGCAGCGTCAGATGTGTATAAGAGACAGGCATAATATCGTGGAATACAAGTCACCAAAGGATTACTTGAGTATTAACGATTTTTATAAGGTATACGGCTATACATGTTTTTATCAGTCGGATACCAGGAAGGTTGGCGAAATAAATCCGGAGGAATTGACGATTACCTTTGTGTGCTATCATTACCCGAAGAAAATGTTGGAGCACATCAAAAGAGTTCGGGGAATCATCCCGGTAAAGAGAGAGGAAGGAATTTATGAACTGGTTGGAGATGCAATTGCCATGCAGGTAATCATAGTCAATCAGCTTTCACCAAAGAAGAACTTCTGGCTGCAGATACTCAGAGATGATCTGCAGTCGGGCGGTGAGATACAGGAATTGCTGGAGCAGTATGAAAAGAAGAAAAACCTTCTGGATTATCAGGCAGTAATGGAGGTTGTAGGGAGAGCGAACAGGGAAGAAGTAGAGGAGGAAAGTGCTATGTGTCAGGTGCTTAGAGAGATTTTTGAGGAGGATTTGCAGAGGGAAAAAGGACTGGCGAGACAGGAAGGAATGCAGATCGGAAAACGCGAAGGAATGCAGATTGGAAAACAGGAGACAGCCAGGAATCTTTTTGCTATGGGGATGTCGGTGGAAAATATCGCAAAGGCCGTCAATCTGCAGGTGAGCATTGTACAGGGATGGCTGAAAGGTGCAAAAGTGTGATGGAATACAGGAACAGAAGCGGCAGCCGGTATGCAGATAAAAACGGGAGCCGCAGAGTGTCAGGGCGCAAAAGACGCCGAAGGAGAAGAAACAGGCAGCTTTTCTATATTTGTGTCATTGTCTTTCTGGTGCTGCTTATTATATGCGGCGCAGGAACGCTGATTTTATATCGGAGCGGCCATAAGGAGGCTCCCGAGGTAAGTGTGGATCTGGAGAGTCTGGATAGCCCTTATGCGGTGATGATAGATAAAGACACCGGAGAGGTGATCACATCGAAAAAGGGGGATGAGAAGATTTTCCCTGCCTCCATGGTGAAGATCATGACGGTGCTGACAGCGATAGAGAATATCAAAAAGCTGGATAAGACGGTTACAATGTCCTATGATTATTATGATGCGCTGTATGAACAGGACGCTTCCAGAGCAGGATTTGAGCCAGGGGAAGAGGCAGTGATACGCGATCTGCTGTACGGGGCTCTCTTGCCATCCGGGGCGGAATGCTGTATGGAGCTGGCTCTTCAGGTAGCAGGCTCAGAGAGCGCATTCGTAGAACTGATGAATCAGAGGGCGTCAGGGCTCGGGCTGACGCAAACTCATTTTACAAATTGCACCGGTCTGCACAGTGATGACCAGTATTCAACTGTGACGGAGATTGGTAAAATTTTGCGGGAGGCGCTGAAGAATAAGACGTTTTACAAAGTATTTACCACCGACAGCTATACGGTACAGGCTACGGAGGTGCATCCTGATGGCTTTACCTTCCACAGCACCATGTTCAAAAATATGGAGTCTCCCACAGTGATAGGCGGAGAGATAAAGGGTGGAAAGACGGGCTATACAGATGAGGCCGGTCACTGCCTTGCAAGTATGGCCGTGGTCGGCGGCCGGGAATATATTCTGGTAACAGCGGGATGGGCAGGCGATCCCCGCACAGAGCAGTACCATATCAATGATGCGTTTCTGGCATACAATCAGGTGGGCAGGAGTGTATCTGATTAGGAGAAGGGCCGTAACGAAAAGCAGTTTGCGATACGAAAGACGTATGCTGTGCTTTTTGTTACGGCCCTTTTGAAAACAGCGGGCGTTTAAAACGGAACCGTCACAGGCCTGCGTTTTTTAAATACGGTATAATACCGGAAACCCAGCTCCTGCAGCAAAGCAGCAGTCCGGTCAAAGGCGTAGCCCAGATATGCGGGCTCATGGGCATCGGAACCGATGGTGATGAGCTCACCGCCGAGCTCCCGGTATCTGCGAAGCACACCCGTGCAGGGGTTCGGCTGCTCAAGGCCGTATTTGAAACCTGCTGCGTTGACCTCCAGGCATTTTCCTTTTTCAATCAGATATCTCAGAATCGGGTCAATATAGTCGGCGTATGCTTCATAAGAGTAAAACCGGTTGCGGTTCGGCCCGTACCGTACCACAAAGTCCATGTGGCCCAGCGTGTCAAAGCTTTCAGGCGGAAAGCATTTTAGAGTCTCATATTCTGCCTGCAGGAATTCCTCATAACAGCTTCGTTCCGGGCGGCCCTCAAAATAATCGGCGTAATACGGATCTTTGCCGTTTACAAAATGGAGCGATGCAATGATAAAATCAAAGGGGTACTTCCGAAGAAGCTCATCGAGAACCGGCGGCAGGTGCTTCATGATTCCGAATTCCATACCGGTGTAAAGCTCGAGGCGGCCCTGATACCGGGCGGTGAGCTGTTTCATTTTCTGAAAATATGTATCAAAATCCAGGGTAAAATCAATTCCATAGTCCGGATGATCCGGATCGTGGTGCTCAGTAAAGCATATGCCTGAAAGTCCCAGCTCCAGAGCGCGTTCTGCCATTTGAAAGGACGGTGTTTCGCTGTCTCCGGAAAGGTCTGAGTGCAGATGGTAGTCGTATTTTATGGTCATTAGGAACCTCCTCCTGAATAATTTGAGGCAAATACTGACAGAAATCCAGCATTTTGCACATCTGAAAATCATAATATCGGATGTGATTCAGAAAGTCCACAAAAATTTATACGGAACGCATATTAGCACTTGAATTTTTGGGACAAATTGGTTAAAATAACAAATAGGTTGGGGTTTTTTTAACAAACTTACAAGCCCCAGCGCGCACTAATTAAAATTACATTTAGGAGGAATTGTAATCATGGCAGTAAAAGTTGCAATTAATGGTTTTGGCCGTATTGGTCGTCTGGCTTTCAGACAGATGTTTGGTGCAGAGGGATACGAAGTTGTTGCTATCAACGATCTGACAAGCCCGAAGATGCTGGCTCATCTGTTGAAGTATGACTCATCACAGGGTAAATATGCTCTGGCTGACAAGGTAACTGCTGGTGAGGATTCTATCACTGTTGATGGAAAAGAAATCAAAATCTACGCAAAGGCTAACGCAGCTGAGCTTCCGTGGGGAGAAATCGGTGTAGACGTAGTTCTTGAGTGTACAGGTTTCTATACCTCCAAGGCTAAAGCATCTGCTCATATCGAAGCAGGCGCAAAGAAAGTTGTTATCTCTGCTCCGGCAGGAAATGACCTTCCGACAATCGTTTACAATGTAAACCATGAGACACTGACAAAAGAGGATACTGTTATTTCTGCAGCTTCCTGTACAACAAACTGCCTTGCTCCGATGGCAAAGGCTCTGAACGATTATATGCCGATCGAGTCTGGTATTATGTGTACGATCCATGCATACACAGGCGATCAGATGATCCTTGACGGACCGCAGAGAAAGGGTGACCTCAGAAGATCTCGTGCAGGTGCTGTTAATATCGTTCCGAACTCCACAGGTGCTGCTAAGGCAATCGGTCTTGTTATTCCGGAACTGAACGGCAAGCTGATCGGCGCTGCACAGCGTGTTCCGACCCCGACAGGTTCCACAACTATCCTGAACGCAGTAGTTAAGGGTGAGGCTACAGTTGATGGTATCAACGAAGCTATGAAGGCTGCAGCTACAGAGTCCTTCGGATACAACACAGATGAGATCGTATCCAGCGATATCGTTGGTATGAGATTTGGTTCTCTGTTCGATGCTACACAGACAATGGTAGTTAACCTTGGCAACGGTACATCACAGGTACAGGTTGTTTCATGGTATGACAACGAGAATTCTTACGTAAGCCAGATGGTTCGTACAATCAAGTACTTCGCTGAGCTTGCATAATAGCTGAGCCATGCGAAAGTAGGCGCTTAATTTAGACCCAGAGAGGTCCGGTCTTCTTGGACCGGGCCTCTATCTATTTTTTACAGGAGGAATCCCAATGCTTAATAAAAAATCAGTTGATGAC
>CAMTFT010000270.1 GCA_947071365.1 uncultured bacterium
ACACCTATTAAGTCGTCGGCAGCGTCAGATGTGTATAAGAGACAGCTATCTGTTTCTTCTTCTCCTGATCACTACAACCAGCAGGATAATAAACAGGATACAGGAAACTGCCGCTATCGCCACCACCATGGCAATCGGCGTTTCATCACCGGTAGCTACGCCTGCCGCCTTAACAATTACCCGGAAGGTAACTGACTTTGTGTCGGTAGTGCCGTCTGCCACCCAATTGCTGCCATCGAAAACATCCTTGCTGTATGTTACCTTCAGCGTATACTCTCCTGCTGCTCTGATCGCCATAGAGGTCGTATATGGTGAAGCGTTCCAGGAACCTGTCACGTTACCGATCTGATAACCGGAAGGACGATAACGATAATCCCCCGGATTCGGATTTGTATTTCCCATACCTGCACCGGAAGCCGTAAATTTGATCGTAGCTCCTGTGTAGTATTCTCCGCCAGGTATAATATCAAGGATCCGGTTGTCATTCGTTGACGGGCCATCCTTATATGTAGCCTTTACCGTAACGTCACTTGCCGGCATAGCGAATGTTGTCTTCCATCTGGAAGAATCCTTGAAGGACACATTACCGCTTGTAGCTACCCAGGCATTGAATTCCTTACCGCTGGCCGGATAATTGGAACTGATCGTAACAGCGTCTCCCATATGGAAATACTGCTGGCTTCCTGTTCCGTTCTCAACAGTCAGTTCGTATTCTTTCAATTTATAAAATGCGCTTACTGTAACGTCTGCCATCGGCATTGTAAAGCTCGTTGTCTCACTGAAGGAATCAGCCAGGGATGTGTTGCCCGTCTCTACCTGCCAGTAATCGAACTCCATTCCTTCCGGTGCTTCATCCGCTGTGATCGTAACGACCGTTCCGCTGACTGCCGTCGTATAGTTTGCAACACCGTCATTTACTGTGACTCTGTACTGAATTCCTTCATACTGAGCCTGGAAGTTCAGGTTCTGATTAACTGCTGTAAGAGTAAGTGAAGAGCTTGCCGCGTCAATGCCTAAATCTGCCGGATTCACTTCAACGCCCTGCTCATTCGTAATCTGCCAGCCGGTAAATGCCTGGCCCGCCGGATTCGGATTTGCCGTGATAACGACCTGCGTGTTTTCTGTCACTGTCCATTTGCTGGTGTCCGTTGCATCCTGAGTCGCACCCACACTGCTCAGAGTACCGTTCGCCACCTTCACAGCGTACGTCTGAGGCGGAGTTGCCTCATAATTCGCGGTAATTACCGTATCACCCTGTACTGCATTAAGTACCGTCTCTGATGCTGTGGCATCGCCAAGAGTACTTGCCGCATCCGCCGCTGTTCCACCTATCTGAACAGTCCAGTCTTTGAACTGTTGTCCCTCCGGAGCCTCATTTGCCTTAATCTTAACGCTTATCTGCCCCTCTGTGTAACTGCCTGTTGTCTTTCCACCATCTTCGTCAATTATACCGTTTTCGACCGTTATCGTATGTGCCGGAATTGCATCTGCGTACTCCGCAGTCACAACCACACCTTCCTCCGGCATGGTAAATGTCGTGATCTCCTGAGTCGGGTCTGCGATCTGCACCTCACTGCTGCTGGCTTCCCAGTTCTGGAATACCTTTCCTTCTTCAGCCTGTGCTTCAACCGTTACCGTAGAGCCTGCTTCATATACTCCGCTGCCCGTACCATTCTCGACTACTACCTCATATGCATTTGCATCCGCTTCATTCTGAGACGCATCGGTCTGAGCTGCATCTGTCTGTGGCGCATCTGTCTGCTCTGCATCCGTCTGTGGCGCGTCGGTCTGCTCTGCATCTGTCTGCGGTGCATCTGTCTGCTCTGCATCGGTCTGCTCCACATTATCTTCATAAGTAGCAGTGATCGTCACATCACCCTGCGGCATCGTGAAAGTTGATGTCACATCAAGAACATTCTCCAGAGAAACATTTTCGCTTTCCACATGCCATCCGACAAATACCAGATTTTCCTGCGTGCGGTCATTTGCCGTAACCGTTACTGCTACGCCCTCCGCAAAAGCAGTAGCGCCGCTCTCGTCATTGATATAGCCATTGTTTACAACCACATTATATAAGGCCGGTGCCTCAGGCTGCGCATCTGCATACTGTGCAGAAAGCGTCACATTCGCCTCCGGCATCTGGAAGCTTGCAGTCTGCGCACTCGTGTCATCAAGAGATGCATTTAAGCTGTCCACATACCATCCGTTGAATACCTTGCCTTCTATATTATCTGCCGTAACGGATACCCACGTACCGGCGGTAAATGTGCCTCCGCCTGTTCCGTTGTTCACTGTAACCGTATATTCTGTCGGTGCATCCGGTGCCACTGCATCTGATGTCGGGTCAATCAAGATTGGTTCGCCCCCCTCATTCAGGTCAATCGTGATTGGTTCATTCCCCGCGTTCGGATCAATCGAAACCAGTTCGCCGCCTTCATTCTGATCAACCGAATTTGCTTCATTCCCTGCATTCGGATCTACTGGAGCCATATCGCCTTCTCCGCTCGGTTCTATCGGAGCCGCCTCGCCTTCTCCACTTGGATCTGCCGGAGCCACATCACCTTCTCCGCTCGGTTCTACCGGTATTACATCGCCTTCTCCGCTCGGATCCTGCGCCGGCTCTGTTACCTCAGGTACGGGAGCCTCTGTCTGCTCCTGCTGATATGTTGCCGTAACCGTTGTCCTGGAATCCGGCATTGTAATCGTAGTCTCTGCGCTGAATGCATCCGCAAATGATACCTCCGAAGAGCTTGTCGTCCATCCTGCAAAAACCATTCCCTCCGATGGGTCATCCGCTTTGATCTTAACGGTCTCACCTGCCGGATAATACGCCATATCCTGCGGTACGGAAGGCTCTTCCTCCGCCGGATAGATGTAATGGTTCTTCGAATCATCGGAACCATCATTCTTTGAAGCTGTACCGCTCTCAACTACAAGCACACTGCCTGCTGCTGTCAATACGATCGAGCCACCGTCCTCTGATGTGGATGCGGTATAAACCCTGCCCTCGTCCGTATTCGTCCAACTGCCCGGAGTATCAAGTCCGACCTGTTCTCCATCCTTCATGATCGGAAGCCCTGCATTAATCAGGGTGTCTCCCGGGAATAATACCTGTCCGCTGACTCCTGCCGATGCATCAACTGATACTGACGCCATCGCCTGTGAAACAGGCAGGCATACCATCATGCATGCCAGCAGGAATCCTAATAATTTTTTCTGTCTTTTCTTCATATGAACCCCTTCCTCTCGTCTCCCATTCTTTAACAGACCTCTTTAGGTACTGTGATTATAACACAGCTTAAAATAAAATCAAAGAACGGTTTCCTGCATGTTTTCTTAAGACTTTTCTAAGAACACCTTTTTTACGGTAAATCCCTCACATTTCCCTCAAAATCAGGCGGAGCTGCCACAAAATCTGATGGTAAACAGACTCTGTGGCAGCTCCTACATTCATACAAAAAAGAATGCGCAAAAGCGCATCCCCGCGAAACATTTTTGTGTCATAGGAGACGAAGTTTCCTATGACACATGAATAAGCAGGACGATAAGCCGGGTTATGTCGTGAATGGTCATCTATCCAGACCTGTCGTCGCCGACAGGCTCAAGCGACCTACCTGAAGCTGACGGGCCGCCATATGCTTCGTTGCGGTCTTGCTTCGGATGGGGTTTACATATGCCCCTCCCGTCACCGGGAGGGCGGTAGTCTCTTACACTGCCCTTCCACCCTTACCGGCAAAAGCCGGCGGTTCATTTCTGTTGCACTATCCTTAGAGTCGCCTCCACCGGACGTTATCCGGCATCCTTGCCCTGTGAAGCCCGGACTTTCCTCGCCTGGCACCTTTCGGCCTGCCAGCCGCGACCATTTATCCTACTTACGCAAGCGATTCTACCACAGGAACTGTTTTTTTGCAAACCGTTTTTAAACGTTCTTCATTTTTGAAAATTTTTTATTTAAATTCCACCATCTGCTTATGTGGTGGAATTTACTCTCG
>CAMTFT010000271.1 GCA_947071365.1 uncultured bacterium
ACACCTATTAAGTCGTCGGCAGCGTCAGATGTGTATAAGAGACAGAACCTATACTAATAATGCTATGTATTTAGCGTATAACAGAATATGAGGAGAGATGGAATGAAAAACTGGAAAGCCTTGATTGCAGGATTTTTAGTTCTTTGTCTGTTGCCCCTGATGGCGCCGTATACGCCGGTCAGGGCAGAAGAGGGAGGAGAAGAACAGGAAACCGAGGAGCCGATTCCAGAATCCTATTACTATGAGATAGAGTCCAATCAGATTCCGGGATGGCCGCAGGGACCGGCGATAGAGTCGGCAGCAGCGGCGGTCATGGATATGGATACGGGAACTTTTCTGTACAGCAAAAATGCGACGGCAAAGATGTATCCGGCCAGCATCACGAAGATCATGACGACGTTGCTGCTGGTTGAGAATTGCGATCTTAATGAGGAGATTACTTTTTCTGAGATCGTCTATGACCTGGAGGAGGGGAGCTCCCATCTGGGTATTCAGCCGGGCGAAAAGATGAGCCTTAAGGATGCCGCATACGGAGCGATGCTTGCCTCGGCAAACGATATCTGCAACGGTATCGCAGAGTACATGGCAGGAAGCATCAGCGGTTTTTCTGACATGATGAATGCCAGGGCTCAGGAGATCGGATGCGTGAATACGCATTTTGCGAATCCTCACGGCCTGTTTCAGGAGGACCATTATACGTGTGCATACGATATGGCTCTGATTGCCAGAACCGCGTATGAGAATCCGCTGTTCCGGGAGATCGCCGGGACGAAAGAGTATACGATACCTGAGACGAATCTGACGGAAGAAGAACGCTCCTTTTTGAATCATCATAAGATGCTGCACAGTGATGAGGAATATTACCGGGACTGGTGCAAGGGGGGAAAGAACGGTTTTACTTCCGATTCTTTGAATACACTTGTTACTTACGCAGAAAAAGACGGCAAGAGCCTTGTTTCGGTGGTGCTTTGTGTGAACGGAGCCGACAAAGCATACATCGACTCCACGAAGATCCTTGAATACGGACTTGAAAATTTTTATACAAAGAACTTTGAAACGTCCGGTTCAAAACGTACTTTTTATGATATAATGGGATTTGGATATCTTGGAGAAGCTTCTATGTTCCAGCCGGCTATCTGGGATCAGGTTCCTGTAGCGAACGGCCGCGGAAGCATCACGCTTCCGAACACGGCGGACAAAGCAGAGCTGACTTACCAGGTCACAGAGCAGGCCGGGAACAGAAAAGTTTTTTCCTATGAATATAATGGTTGTCTGGTGGGGACTGCCCAGGGAAGCTTCTACAGCTTTTTTGCACCGGCGCAGTTCACGTATCAGACAAAATCAGATGCTGTGAAGGAAATCGTAAAATCCGCATCCGGCAGCAACATTCAGATCGAAAGCCTGAATGAGGTGCTGGAACAGACAACGGCGCTGTTCAACAACGGATACCGTATGGTCACAGAGTATGCGGAAACACATTTTACGACAGTGCTGATAGGCGGAATTATTATTTTAATTATTTTAATTCTGTTTATTATTCTGCTGATTTTCCGGTGCACGTCTGATTCCAGGATAAAGAGGCGCAGAAAACAGGAAGAGGAAGAAAGGAGAAGAAGAGAGGCGGAGATTGAACAAATGACGACTGCTGAGATCGAAGCGGAGCTCAGAGCTGTCATGGAGCAGGAGCGTTTGAAGAAAGAACAGGAACGCGCTGCATTGGCGGAGGCAGAGAGGGCTGCCGAGGAGGCCAGAAGAATGGAAGAAAAAGCTCACGAGACAGAGAGGATGCTCGAAGAGCTTGAAAAAGAACGCCAGGAGCGTTTGGCGTCCAAGAAATAAGGGAATGTATAAATAGTTAATGGCAAAGAAGGGATGGGTAAATTATGAACTGGGTTGCGCCAATCAAAGACGAAGAAACGTTAGAAAAATTCAAAGCGAAGCTGCGTGAGATGGATGACAAATACTATATCATGTTTGAAATCGGTGTGGGAACCGGACTTCAGCTTCAGGAAATTTTAAAATTCAAAAATAAAGACATCAGAGGAAAAGACAGTATCGAGGCAAATATCGGAACGAAAAACATCAAGAGAACGTTCCTGATCCCGCCGGAATTGAAGGAGATCATCAATCAGTATACGGAAGGAAAGGATCCGGAAGCATTTCTGATCCTGGGACACGCAAGCTCACCGGCCGCGCTTTCCAGAGAGCAGGCATACCGCGCACTCAAGAGTGCAGGCAAGAGTATGGGGCTGACCTCTATCGGCGCACAGACCATGAGAAAGACGTTTGCATGGCGCTATTACAAATCTACGGGCGACATATATTACCTGCAGAACCTTCTGAATCACGCTTCACCTTCTATCACGTACCGTTATATCGGAGAAAAGCCAAATGTAGAGGTATACCTTCGCAAGATGACTCCGGAAGAGAATGAGAGAAGCCGTTACATCCTTTACAAAAACGGGAACGGCAAGAAGCGTATCGAAGCGCTGAAGGAGGTACTTACCGATATCAGCACGGAGATGGACAATCCTCTGAATAATGATGCATATTTCGGAAAGGTGGACTGTCTCTTAAAAGAGATGGAAGATCTTGTTGCGAATTTCAAGAGAACTAAATAGATTTCAGAAATAAATTACAGGATGAATTTCAGGACGACAAAGCCGGAAAATTATTTCCTCCAGGAACCGCTTGCGCTTAGCAGTTCCACGAAGTGGTACGTAAGCGAGCAGAATACGCTCGCTAAGTACCATCGGGAACCATGTTCCTTGCGGAAATAATTTTCCGGCTTTGTCTGTTTACTGGAAGGCGAAGCAGTAAATGTGACAATGCAGCAGTACTGGAAGGCGAAGCAGTAAATGCAGTAATGCGGCAGTACTGGAAGGTGAAGCAGTAAATGCAGCAATGCGGCAGTGTTGGAGGGTGAATCAGTAAATGCATAATGGTGAATCAGGTGTTTTGTTTCGTGCGCGAAAATTCCTTGCGCAGCCGTCTTTTCAGCTTTTGAATTTCTTTCTTTTCGCGGATCTCGTACGCGTCTTCTTCTGAAATCAGCTTCGTGGTTTTGACGGCGTAAAATTTGCCGTCCGATCTTTGCCGCAGCCGGATCTTTCCTTTTACATAGCCGTGCTTACTGCAATATGCCACGCAGCAGTAGTTGCTGCTGCCAACGGAGAACCACCGGATTTTTTTCGGTATATTTTTCCTGCAGATGTAGCAGGAGGTGGAGGTCACGACACGGTCCTTCATTGCCTGGGTTTTTGAGGCAAATGGTTTTGATACAAATTTCACATAGGAATCGTAGTGAAGGTAGATTTCCTGCCTTCTGTTGTTCGGGGTCCTGAAATAATCGACAGAAGAATTTTTCCGGATCTGCTCTACCGTCATATTCTGCATGATCAGCGACGTGTAGCTGGCGTCGCAAAGAGCGCTGTGAAACGGTATATCCGTCGGCAGATGGAGATAATTTACGGCATATTCCAGGGATCTGCGGGATTTGCGGTCCTCATAGACGATACTGAAGATTTTCTGTATGTCAAAATAAATAAGAGGAAAGGCGAAGGGCGACGGTATACTGTAATAAGAAAGATTGCGCTGCAGTTCCATCAGGTCAGAGGGCCCCCAGGTACAAAATGATGGATCGTCTCCACACCAGTCAAAGAATTCCGGGATGATTTCCGGAAAACATCGGGCATTCTCAAAGTCGATTGCGCGAAGAGAGACGATCTCTTTCGTGCGAAAATGCAGTTTTGTGTAAAACTGGGGCTTCACGACTTCGCGGAAGCGGCCGGTTTCTTTCAGCGTCTCATCCAGTCGTACTGCCCCTATTTCTATTATTTCAAAAGGAAGTTTTTCGATTTCGTCTGCTTTTCCGGTGGGACATTGGTTCCACTCCAGATCAAGGACAATATAATTCATAATCTTTTCCCTGTCTCTTATACACATCTGACGCTGCCGACGACT
>CAMTFT010000272.1 GCA_947071365.1 uncultured bacterium
ACACCTATTAAGTCGTCGGCAGCGTCAGATGTGTATAAGAGACAGCCGGTATACGTCCTTCTCATGATTCTTTCCGCTTTTCTGAATTATCTTCTGGGGCGGCTTGTGGGCGCTGATACGCGGTGGAAAAAGACAGGCGTGGTGTCTGCTGTCATATTGAATATAGGACTTTTGGCAGTGTATAAATATGCAGGTTTTCTGGCGGGGCTCCTGAATGCGACAGGGCTGTTAAATGTGCCGGTTCCGAAGATCGCGCTTCCCATCGGTATTTCCTTTTTTACCTTTCAGGCGTTGTCCTACGTGATCGACGTTTACCGGGGGACTGTGAGGGCGCAGCGAAATTTTTTTAAAGTGCTGTTGTATATTTCCTTCTTTCCGCAGCTCATCGCCGGTCCGATCGTAAAATACCATGATATCGAGAAGGAGATCGATGAGCGTCAGATAAGCATAGAGGAAATGGCTGCCGGTATGCGAAGGTTTCTGGCGGGCCTTTCCAAGAAGGTGCTGATCTCAAATGTGCTGGGCCTTACCGCGGATACACTTTTTGCGGCGGATCCGGGATGTATTAATATTTTGACAGCGTGGATCGCTGCCGTATCGTATCTTTTGCAGATATATTTTGATTTCAGCGGCTACAGTGATATGGCGCTGGGAATGGGCAGGATGTTCGGTTTCCATTTCCGGGAAAATTTTCAGTATCCTTACGCGGCGGACAGCATCCGGGAATTCTGGAGAAGATGGCATATATCCCTGTCCGGCTGGTTTCGGGAATATCTTTATTTTCCGCTGGGAGGCAATCGAAAAGGCCGGGGACGTACGGTGCTGAACAAGTTTATCGTGTTTTTCTGCACCGGACTGTGGCACGGAGCGAATATGACGTTTGTGATATGGGGACTGTACCACGGATTTTTCCTGATGCTGGAGGAGTACCTGCCAAAAGCAAAGAAAAAAGGCCGGTGTATGGCGGTGGTGAAGCATCTGTATACGATGCTTGTCGTGACCGTAGGATTTGTGATGTTCCGGGCGGATACTGTTTCGCAGGGACTGTTTTTTATCCGGGAGATGTTTACGGGGCTGCACTTTGAAGCTCCTGCGGTGAGCATGGCGGTGACGCAGCTTACGCCGCTGTATCTTGTGGTTCTGGCAGCGGCAATTATATCATCAGGCCCCGTGAAAAAATATATGGAAAGATGGAAGCGGTACGAGGTGTTTTCCGGTGTGTGCAGTATTGCAGGAATGATCCTGTGTATACTCAGTCTGGCGGGCAGCACGTACAATCCTTTCATTTATTTCCGGTTTTAGAGGTGACGACGTGAAGAAAAAAATGGGAGCGGCCTACGTTGCGGTGACACTCATCCTGTGTCTCCTTCCGTCTGTGGGAATGCTCTGGAAACATGACGACGGGTCAGCGGAGAACAGGAAACTGGCGGAGCTTCCGTCCCCGCGCACGGAGCAGGGATGGAATACCGATTTTCTGCCGGAGCTGGGAGAGTATTTTGAAGATCATTTTGCGTACAGGCAGGAGATGGTCACAGCGGATGCGGTGCTGCGCAGCAGTATTCTCGGTATTTCGACGGAGGACGGCGTGATCGACGGAAAGGATGGCTGGCTGTATTACAAGGATTCTCTGGATGATTATCTTGGGACGAACCCCTTAAGCGACAGGGCAGTTTACAATATCGCCCGTACACTCAGGATGATACAGGATTACGTGGAGGGCAGCGGAAGGAATTTCCTGTTCACTGTGGCGCCCAACAAAAACTCCTTATACGGAGAATTTATGCCATATTATTACGGGGTAAAGGTCAGCACGGAGCACAATATTGACAGGCTGCGCAGTGAGCTTGATGCGCAGGAGGTAAACTATATGGATCTGTATCCTCTTTTTGAGGCGGAGGACGAGATCCTTTACCACAAAAGAGATTCGCACTGGAACAATAGGGGAGCGGCGATGGCGGCGGATGCGCTGCTGGAGGCGCTGGAGAAGGAACACCGTTCCCCGGCGGATCTGGAGTTTGAAGTGCGTAAGGACTTTGAGGGGGATCTGGAGAAAATGCTGTCCCCGAAGCGGATCGTCCCGGAAGAGGAATTTTACTGCACGGAGGATTTTACGTATGAGTACACAGGTGAAGTGGAGAGCAATTTTGACCCGGATATCCAGACGGTCTGTGAGGGGAAGAGCGGAAGCCTTCTGATGTACCGGGATTCCTTCGGAAATGCTCTGCTGCCCTTCCTGGCGGAGGAGTATGAAAATGCCAGATTTACGAGAGGCGTTCCATATTATCTGGATGATATGATGTTTTGTTCGGCAGATGATGTTATAATAGAAAGGGCGGAGCGTTTTCTTCCAGATATGGCGGAAAATCCTCCTGTATTCCAGTCGCCGGAGGTCGAAGAAGTGCTTTCGCATCTTTCGGAGGCGGTGGTGGCGCAGGAAAATGATACAGACTGCGAGGTAACGGATGACGGCCTGTTTGTAAAGCTGTCGGGAGTGATCGACGAGGAGCTTCTGGAGACGAACTCCCGTATTTATCTCTGTGTTGACGGGGAGACTGTGTATGAAGCATTTCCGATGAGTGTTTCGTCGGAGAACTGCAAAACTGACAGCGGATACGCGGTATATATTGGAAAAGAGCGTCTTCTTGATGAAGAGATTAACATAAAGCTGTATGTGGAACAGGAGGATCAGCTCGTGCAGATCTATGATTCTACGGCGGCGCTTGAAATAATCATGTAAATTATGCCGGGGCAGGCTCACAGAAGCATGAAGCGGCCTGCCAGGTATCTTTGAAATTTAATAATAACAGAAAGGCGGAAGGAAAAATGAAAAGAAAAACAATTGCAGCATTAGGGGTAGTGGCAGCTTTGTCTCTTGGAACGGTGGCAGGAGCGGCGCAGGCAACGATCGTTTTGCAGGTTCCGGAGGGAGAACCCATTGAGGTGGCGAATACGGCGCAGCTTGATATCAAGGCGGTATCGGCGGAAGAAGCGGAGGAGGAAGGTCTCGTGGATATCACCATGGCATCAGAGGACGGAGTAGAGTATGAGTTTAAGGACGTAAAATACGCGGATATGCTGGAACCGGAGCTGGTGGTAGAGGGCGCTTTTGCCTACATCAAATATACCGGCCTTGCTTCCGGCAAGGAGCGCAGCGCAGCCCAGAGCGGGGAGCTTACATACGACAGCCCGGCGGAGCTGTTTGCAGTGGACGACGTTTATATCAGAAGCGAGCCGGACAGTGATTCAGAGATCCTTGGAGTGATCAAGAGGGGTGATGCGATCGAGGTACAGGGAGAGACTGCGACACATTATAAAGTGAAAAAGGATGATATCGAGGGCTATACAGTCCGCAAATGCATCAGTGAGGACGAGCAGGACGCAATCGCGGCAGTGAAGGCTGAAGAGGCGGCCCGGGAAGAGCTTCGCCGTCAGGCAGAAGCGGCGGCACAGGCACAGGCGGCAGCCGCAGCTGCAGCCAGATCCTCAGGCTCATCAAAGAGCGAAGTGAAGCGTCAGAAATTCGACGATTGTGACGGAAGCGGTCACGGCTACTATGAGATCACTTATTCAGATGGAAGCACGGGCTACGAAGAGTATTAAGAGACCGGAGGGATAAAATGAACGGAAAGCGGAAAAAAATATGGATGCTTTTGGCGTTCCTGATTTTAGCCATGTCCATGTCCAGTGTGGCGGCAGTATCAGGCAGCCCGATCAGGGTTGAGGCAGCGTCATCAAAGAAAAAGACAAAGAACGGCTGGGTGAAGAAAAGCGGAAAGACGTATTATTACAAAAAGGGCAAGGCAGTTACCGGGTGGCAGACAATAAAGAAGAAACAGTATTATTTCACGCCCTCCGGCAAGAAGAAGGGCCAGATGGTCACAGGCCTGCAGAAAATAGGAAAAAAGAAATACTATTTTACGACATCCGGCAAGAAGAAAGGTCAGATGATCACGGGCTGGAAG
>CAMTFT010000273.1 GCA_947071365.1 uncultured bacterium
GATGTAGCTCCGTCTCGTGGGCTCGGAGATGTGTATAAGAGACAGAATCTGGACAACCATTTTTTAAGGAGATTTTTATGCTTGGAACAAGAGATTACCAACTAAGCGGTACGCCGTATACAAAATGTGTCACCGTATACACCGACACCGCCGCAGAAACGAAAGCGCGTATCCTGTATTTTCACGGCGGCGGACTGCTCTACGGCTCCCGGTGTGACCTGCCGTCAGGCCACATCGATGCACTTACACAGGCGGGATACGACATCCTCGCCTTCGACTATCCCCTGGCTCCCGCAGCCGGGCTTGAACTGATCCTTGAGGATGTCTGCGCCTCCATCAACAGCGCCTGTGAAGGCAGCTCCGATTACACTGATGGTTCGCTTCCCTATTACCTCTGGGGACGCTCCGCCGGCGCATACCTCTGCCTGATCGCGGCAGCCAGCGGTCATCTCATCCGAAAACCAAAGGGAATCCTCTCCTACTACGGCTACGGCTTCCTGTGCGACAACTGGTTCTGCACGCCTGCTCCGTACTACCTCGGCCTGCCTCCCGTGGAGGAATCCTGTCTGGAGCACGCATCCAAAACACCGGATGCGGACGGCAGCCTTGATACGCATTACAGCATCTACGTCTATGCAAGGCAAACCGGAAACTGGAAGCAGCTCATCTACACCGGCCGGGAAAAGTTTTTCTATCTGAATTATTCCCTGCGCACCTGCGACCATCTTCCGTGTCCGCTGTTCTGCGCCCACAGCACCGGGGACCCCGACGTTCCGTACGCAGAATTTCTGGAGCTGTGCAACAGATATCAGGCAGCGCGCTTCATTGCTTCCGGAAACGAACACGACTTTGACCGGGATGAGGACAATCCTTTTACGGGGCAGCTTCTGCAGGCCACTGTAAAATTTCTGGACGCGCAATACTGAACAAATATGTGCTGTGCGCATCGCTGCACGAAGTACTTTGCCTGCACCGGGCCGCTCCGGCACCGCACAGCAAAAACTGCCCGCAGATTTTCCTCTGCGAGCAGTTTTTTTATTTCACGGGTCTGATAAAAGTACCGTACCCCGCTGCGTCCTCCATATACATGCCGTCCTTTGCGACTACCCTGCCGCGGATCACCGTGCAGACCGGAGCTCCCTTGCCGCTTTGTCCGTCAAAGCAGGATACATGCCCCTTCGTGAACAGCTTATCCTGTCTGCATACCCATTCCTTTTCCGGGTCTACGATCACGATATCACCGTCAAAGCCGATTTCAAATGCACCCTTACGCCCGTACAGGCCGAACACCCTGGCCGGGTTGTAATCCATCACCTTCGCGATCAGGCTCGGGCTCAATCCCTTTTTATGCACTACCATATCAAACATCATCGGCAGGAAGAACTGAATGGAATTCAGGCCGCCCCAGGCATGCCAGATATCCCTCGTCGCATTATCCTTCTCCTCATCCGCGGCCGGCGAGTGATCGCTGCCGACGCAGGAAAGCGTGCCGTCAAGCACATAATCCCACAGTTTTTCCATGTCCTCCCTGCTTCGCATCGGCGGTGTGCACTTCGCCGGAGCTCCCTTTTCAAACACAAAGTCCTCAGTGAATCCCAGGTAATGCGGGCACGTCTCGGCAGTGATGGGAAGCCCCTCATGGATCGCATCCTTTACCACCTGTGCCACCATGGGATGGCTTACATGGCAAATATGTACGCGGCCGCCTGTCGCCCTTGCCATATCGATCACATTCTTTGTTGCCACATACTCCGTCCACACATCATGCGCGTCCAGAAAATCCCGGATCTTTTCCTGATCCGTTCTGTCTTTCCTTGCTTTTGCCTCCCGTTCTCTCTCCCGTACCTGTCCAAACTCTTCGCAGTGAAAACCGCACAGGGCACCGTACGGCTTCAGAATCTCCAGCGCCTTACGCACATTACCCATGTTTACCGTCGGGAAAAGATCGCCGTTCGGGCAGGTGAAGCCCTTGAAGGCCGCCACGCCGCACTCGTGCAGCCCCGCGAGGTCTGCCATATTGTTCTTTACCGAATCCGGCGTCTCATCGTAATCACCCACGATACCGCCCCACAGCGCGAAATCCACATAGGAATGTCTGCTGATCTTTCCCATCTTCAGATCAAATATTTCCTTATTCATCAAAGACGGATCATTGTTCAGCGGCATATCGATAAGGCAGGTGCAGCCGGCAGCCACGGCTGCCCTGGAACCCGTCTCAAAATCCTCCCGGTACTCAAAGCCCGGCTCATTCAGATGGGCGTGACAGTCAATGATGCCCGGATACACGTAACCTCCCTTCGCGTCGATCGTCTCCTTCGCCTCCGCATGCGTTCCCGGCGCAAAAAACGCAGAATACTTCCCATCCGTAATGGCAATATCCGCTTCATAGATGCGGTCCGGTGTCACCAATTTTCCATTCTTAACCAACAAATCGTACATAGCCTGTCTTTTCCTTTCTATAATTGACAACCATAAATCAAACTCCCCGCTGCAGTCGCCAAATATCCATGCGCGCATGGCTCGTTGCAGCGGAAGCAAATCAGTCAAGCCTCCTGATCAAGCTTCCGTATCCCTTTTCTCCCGTTACTCTGCCGTCTTCTGCAACCACGCGGCCGCGGATCATCGTAATTACCGGAAAACCTTTCCCCTTTCTGCCTACGAAAGCGGAAATCTTATTCACATAATACAGGGAATCACTGGTGATCTCCCACTCCTTCTCCGGGTCAACAATTACAAGGTCTGCATCGAAGCCTGGCCTGATATCACCCTTCCTGCCATAAATGCCGAACGCTTTCGCCGGCTGAACCGCCATGGCATTTGCCAGCACGGACGGGCAAATATTGCGCTTCACGCAGCCCTCATAAAATGCCACCTGAAAGCAGCTCTGGATGCCGCTGATGCCGCCCCACGCCTCAAACACATTCGTAATCTTATTTCCGAGAATCTCATTGAATTTTTCATCGTAAGAACACGGCGAATGATCGCTGGCAATACCGCTGAAGGTGCCGTCCTCCACGTAGGACCACAGCCGGTCAACCTCTTCCTGGGAGCGAAGCGGCGGAGCACACTTAAACAGCGCCCCGTTCTCTATCACGTCTTTGTCGGTCAGGCTGAGATAATGGGCGCACGTCTCCGCCGTAATATCGTATCCCTCCTGCTGCGCCTCTTTAATCTTCTGCGCCACATCGGGACTGCTGACGTGGCAGATATGCGCCTTGCAGCCCGTCGCCTTGGCGATCTCAATGATATTCACCGTGGCGATCATCTCTGCCAGCACCGGCCTGGAATCGAGAAATCCCTGCCAGTCGAGACGTCCCTCCTTTATCATGCGCTGCTCCTGCCATTTGATCATGGAAAAATCCTCACAGTGGAATCCCGCACGCCCGCCGAACTCCCTGATCCTCTGCATCGCCTCATACGCCTGCCCGTAGCTTAACGGGCTGTAGTCCGGGGATACCGGGCCGATGAAAGACTTAAACGCAACACAGCCCTTGTCATAAAGCCCTTTCAGATCATCAAAATTGTCCGGCACGAGCCCGCCCCAGAAACAGTAATCCACGTACGCGTTTGCATCAACAGCCTCTACCTTCCTGTCAAACAGCTCCGCATTCGTAAGCGCCGGTTCATTCTGAAGAGGCATATCCACTACCGTCGTGTACCCGCCTGCCGCAGCCGCTGCCGTACCGTGCTCATAATCCTCCCGCCATTCATATCCCGGGTCATTCAAATGCGCATGGGTATCAATCGCCCCTGGAAATACGTATTTGCCTGCCGCATCGATCACCGTTTCCGCCTCCGGCTCTATACCTGCCGCAAGCACTGCGGCGATCCTGCCGTCCCTGATGGCGATGTTCCCCTTCGTCACTGCATCAGCCGTAACGATCCTACCGTTTTTCACCAATACATCATACACTGTCTCTTATACACATCTCCGAGCCCACGAGACGGAGCTACATC
>CAMTFT010000274.1 GCA_947071365.1 uncultured bacterium
CACCTATTAAGTCGTCGGCAGCGTCAGATGTGTATAAGAGACAGTGGTAATACCGGCGACAACAGTTTTCGCGGAAGGTGAAGCAACAGACATTACACTTTGGACATATCCTGTTGGCAACTGGGGCGATGCAGCTACTGTAGACGGTCTGATTGCAAATTTCAATGAGGTACATCCGGACATTCACGTGACGGTAGAGTATCTGGACTATACGAATGGTGATGACACGATCAATACCGCTATCGAAGGCGGACAGGCACCGGATCTCGTTTTTGAAGGACCGGAGCGTCTCGTGGCAAACTGGGGAGCAAAGGGACTGATGGTAGACCTGGCTGACCTGTGGACAGATGAAGCAAAGGAAGCTATTTACGATTCTGTAGAAGCAGCATGCCAGAGCAATGACGGCGTATTCTATGAGTATCCGCTGTGTATGACAGCACATACGATGGCGATCAACAGAGACGTATTTGAAGCGGCAGATGCACTTCAGTATCTCGATGAAGAGACGCGTACATGGACAACAGAAGGATTTGTGAATGCAGTGAAGGCTGTATACGACAGCGGACAGGAAAATGTCGGTGCTGTATACTGCAGCGGACAGGGCGGAGACCAGGGTACACGTGCTCTTATCAACAACCTGTACGGCGGTACATTCACGAACGCTGAGCATACAGAGTACACGGTAGACAGCGAAGAGAACATCAAAGCTCTTGAGCTTCTTGCAGGCATGGACGGTATCAATTTCGACGCATCCATCGCAGGCGGCGACGAGATCAACCTTTTCTGCAACGGCACTCTGGCAATGGCATTCTGCTGGAACGTAGCACAGGAAAAGAACAATGCGGAGATTATCGGATTTGATGCTCTTCCGATGGCATTCCCGACAGAGAGCGGCGACCCGCAGCTTTGCGGCGGTATCTGGGGCTTCGGTATCTTCGACAATGGCGACGAGGCTAAGATCGCAGCAGCTAAGACATTCATCGACTTCATGGCAAATGATGAGACACAGGCTGCAGAGGCTGTAAAGGCTTCCAGCTACTGGCCGGTAAAAGACCTTGGCACAAATATCTACGAAGGCGATGACCTGATGACTGAGTACTCCACATTCGTTCCGTTCATGGGCGACTACTACCAGGTAGTAGCTGGCTGGGCTGAGGCTCGTACAGCATGGTGGAATATGCTTCAGCAGATCGGCTCCGGTGCAGACGCTGCGACAGCAGTTGCAGAGTTCTCCACCACAGCTAATGCGGCAGCAGCACAGTAAAACTGATTTGGCAATATAGTCGAATATAGCTTTTCGGACTCGTGCACCCTTCCTGCGTACCGCGCGGGAAGGGTGTTTTGCATTATGACAGCTTTTGGAATACGGATTTTCACAGGGAAAGAGAAGCTAAGTAAAAGGAGAGGGGGACGTCTTATGACGAAGAAAACCACTGTAAGCAGAGCGCTGGCCCGCAGAGAGACGATAGCCGGCTATGCATTTCTGCTTCCGAGCCTGATATTCTTTGTCGGGTTTGTTATTTATCCGATGATACAGTGTGTGGTTACCAGCTTTTTTGATTCAACGATGAATCGCGACGATATTTTTATCGGCTTTGGTAATTATATACAACTGTTTCAGGATACTGATTTCCTGAGAGCCCTGAAAAATACGGTTATTATAGTAGTAGTATCCGTGCCTGTTACCTGCATTTTTTCTCTGTGGGTCAGCTCCGTTATCTACGATTTAAAGGGCCCTCTCTGCTCTGCATTCCGCTGTATTTTCTACCTTCCGGTAGTAACAGGTTCCGTTGCAGTTGCAGTTGTATGGAAATGGATGTTCAACAATTATTACGGTATCTTCAATTATGTGGGAAAAGGTATCGGTGTGCTGGATAAAAATATCAACTGGCTGGGTGATGAGAAATACGCCCTGGGATGTATCATACTTATTTTGCTGACTACCTCCGTTGGGCAGCCTATCGTTCTTTACGTATCTGCGCTGAACAATGTGGATCAGTCCCTTGTGGAGGCGGCTGAGGTGGACGGCGCCAACAAGATCCAGTGTTTCTGGAGAATCAAATGGCCGCAGATCATGCCGACGACGCTGTACGTTCTCGTTATTACCACGATCAACAGCTTCCAGTGTTTTGCGCTGATCCAGTTGCTTACCAGCGGCGGCCCGAACCACAGTACGGACACGATCATGTACTACATCTATTACAACGCGTTCAAGCTGTACAAATACGGCTACGGCAATGCCATGGGCGTAATTCTGGCAATTATCATAGCAGTTCTCTCCGCCGTACAGTTTAAGATGGCGAAGACAGACTAGGAAAGGGGGCCGGGTATATGAAGACAACATCAACGAAAAGTAAATGTTATAAAATATTTGCCGTAGCGGTCATCGTTATTCTGGCGATTGCGTTTGCATTCCCGCTTTACTGGATCGTCACCGGTTCTTTCAAGACGGCGAAGGCGATCAACGCGACTTCACCGCAGTGGTGGCCCTCAGAATGGGTACTGGACAATTACCAGAAGCTGTTCAGCAAGCAGGTAGCGCCGCTGTGGTCCATTCATATTCCTTTTACGGGAATTACGTTTGCAGGGCCGGTGGTTCCGGCGGCGATCCGCTGGCTGCTGAATACGATCTTTATGGCAGTTATGGCAATGCTGCTTACGTGTGCAACGGCAGCCATGGCAGGCTATGCGCTGGCTAAGAAGCGCTTCTTCGGACGTACGCTCGTATTCTCTCTGATCGTATGTGCAATGGCGCTCCCGAAACAGGTTATCCTGATTCCTTTGCTGCGTGAAATGTCAGCGCTGAACTTATACAATACGATCTGGGCCGTTATACTTCCGATTGTCGGCTGGCCTTTCGGTGTTTTCCTGATCAAGCAGTTTGCGGAGGGTATTCCTTCTGAGATGATGGAGGCTGCCAGGATCGACGGCGCAAGCGAGTGGAAGACGTTTTCCAATGTTGCGCTGCCGATGATCAAGCCGGGTATCGGCGCACTGGCGATCTTTACCTTCATCAGTTCCTGGAATGAATATTTCATGCAGTTGATCATGCTGACCAGTACGGAGACGGCGACGATGCCTCTTGGTATTGCGAAAATGCAGGCAGAGAACTCAACGGATTTCGGCCTCATTATGGCTGGTGCCGCGCTGGCTGCGGTTCCGATCATCATCATCTTCCTGATTTTCCAGAAATACTTTACAAAGGGAATTACGATGGGTGCCGTAAAGGGCTAAGGCGGCGAAAAATGTTTCAGTAAGAAAGGATATTTTCATGACAAAACAGGAGATTTTTGATAAAATAAAGGGAAAAGTTATCGTGTCGTGTCAGGCGGTTCCGGGGGAGCCGCTGTACGTGGAGGAGAAATCCATCATGTACCTGATGGCCAGGGCTGCAAAGCGCGCCGGTACTCCGGCGATCCGCACCAGCAGTATCCGGGACGTTGTAGCCATCAAGGAGGAGACAGGACTTCCGGTCATCGGTCTTGTGAAAATTCAGTATGAGGGCTTCGAAAGCTACATCACGCCGACGATGAAAGAGGTGGACGATCTGGTGGCGGCCGGCTCTGATATTATCGCATTTGACTGCACGAATCAGAAGCGCGGCGATGGAAAGACCATCAGTGAGTATATTACGGAGGTGCGCACAAAGTATCCCGAGGCTATTTTGATGGCGGATATTTCCACGTACGAAGAGGGCATCAATGCATGGAAGCTGGGAATGGATATGGTGGGTACGACCATGAGCGGATATACCAGCTATTCACCGAAGCTTCCGGGACCGGATTATGAGCTGGTAAGGCGGCTGTCGTCAGAGATCGATGTTCCGGTCATCGGAGAGGGAAGAGTCCATTCACCGGAGCAGGCTGTGGAGATGCTGAACGCGGGCGCTTTTGCCGTGGTTGTCGGCGGCGCGATAACGAGACCGCTTGAGATTGCCACACGGTTTATACAGGCG
>CAMTFT010000275.1 GCA_947071365.1 uncultured bacterium
ACACCTATTAAGTCGTCGGCAGCGTCAGATGTGTATAAGAGACAGGATCAGGAATTCATCGCAATACTGTGACAACTCATCCAGCACCCGCTCATTCAGTTTGACCTCCGTGAATTTCTGCCACCTGTCTGTGACGATATAATAATCCTCTCCTTTTTTGCGGCAGCTCAGATCCAGCACAAGGCGCTCCCTTCTGATCTCCGCGACCAGCCTTTCCAGATTGCCATAGTGGATCTGACCGTCCCGGAATACGTAGGAAGTCACGATCACATGAGACGCTCCCGCCTCCAGAAATTCCGGCGCATTTTTCTCATTAACGCCGCCGCCAAGCTGCAGGCCGCCCGGGTATTCCCTCAGTGCTTTCATCGCCTGCGCTTTCGTGGCCTCATAGTAAGGTGACGAAACCGGATTCAGGAGGATCACATGCCCTCCGGACAGACCGTCCTTTTTATAAAACCCGGCATAAAAGGCGGCATCCTGCTCCGATACAAAATTTTCCTTTGCGGTATCCCCCTGATCCTTCAGGCTTCCCCCGACGATCTGTTTTACCTTTCCATTATGTATGTCAATACATGGGCGAAATCTCATTTCTGCCTCCTTTATCGTATGCGCACATCTCTTCCATAAAATCTGCTTCGCACGCACTCATCTTCTGAAAACTTTCTGCATAACATATTTCTGCCGCGAACCGTCTCCGGCGCGGCAGAACATACTTCTTATCAATCCGGTATTCACAGAGCTTTTACCCTTAATTGGTTCGATTTGCATCATTGCCAGTCAATGCGTCCCCGGCATCCTCCACTCCGTCAATAATGTCCTTCCCGGCATCACCGACACCGTCTACAATATCGCGGCCGGCATCGCCGACTCTGCTTCCATCGTTATCTGTCGTATCGTTTTCTGTGCCGTTGTTTCCGTCATTGGCCGTATTGCCGTTTTCTGCGGCGTTTTCGTCCGTTGCGCTGTTCACATTATTGTCCGTGGTGTCATTCCCGTCTGCGGCGTTGTTATCCCCGGTGGTATTGTCTGCATCTCCCATGTTGTCCGTAATTCCGGTGTTGTCCGCATTATTATCCGTGTTCGTGCCTGTACCGTTGTTGTTCATATTTGTGTCACTCTTATTGCTCTCAGTCGTTACCTTATTCGTCTCTTTTTCATTTGTGTTATTTTTGTCATCGTTACCACAGCCTGTCAGCAGAGCCATGCAGCATACACAGGCCAAACATAATGCGTACTTTTTCCAACGTTTCATAGTTACTGTTCTCCTTTTCATTTATTCCTGTATCTACTCCGGCCGTGCTGCGGACGATACCATCCGACATGGCCGTTATGTTAGTAATATGTACTTTTTTACTTTTTTTATACGAGCTTTCATACAAAAATGTGCTACGTACTTTTCAATGATACAAGAATAGTTTTCTGAAAAGGAAGAACACTGATTCATACCGCTATTTTACGGTTATTTTGCATTTTGCGACCGCTTTCCCAGCTTTGACCGTGATCACTGCCGTGCCCTTCTTCCTGGCCGTGACCTTTCCTTTCGCGGAAACAGAAGCAACCGCCTTGTTCGAGGAAGAATATCTGATCTTATCCGCGCTTCCCGCCGGAGAAAGCTTTGGCTTCAGCGTTTTTGATTTGCCGCGCTTCAAAGTAACAGCCTGCGCGATCCCGGTGATCTTCTTAGCTGTTATCTTCGGCACTGTCACGGTGACTGTCACCTTTTTGCTTCCCGACTTCACCGTAATTTTGACCTTCCCGGAAGCCTTTGCCGTAATAACGCCTTTCGCGTTCACGGTGGCTATCTTTTTGTTTGAGGAAGAATACGTTACTTTTTCCTGACTGGTGATCGGCGTGAGCGCCGGCGCAAGCTTCGCTTTCTTTCCCCTCTGAATCGTCAGCTTTTTCGATACGCCGGATATTTTCGTAGTCCTGACTGTGGAAGACTGTACCTTGACGGTAATGCTTTTCGAAAGACCGCTTGCCAGAGTCACGGTAATTTTCGTCTTGCCTGTCTTTTTCTGAGCTGTGATCTTCCCTGTCCGGTTGTTTACCTTGGCGATCCTGGTATTCGCTGATCTCCATCCTGTTATCCGGTCACCCTTTGCCAGCTTGCTGACCTTCACAGCCGTGGTAGACTGGCCCTTTTTCAGGACAATGCTTGTGGTGTTCAGGGAGATCGTCGGAGAAAGCTTTGATCCGTAAGCGGTTACGGTATAAGCAATCGTCCCACATCCATAATCGCACATCAGCGACTGCGTACCATTATGCAGGCATGTCGCATCGTTGTTATATCTGTAATTTTTCTTTTCAAAGCTGTGGTTTGTTTTTTCTGTCAACTGTTTCGTCTGTTCCCCACACCCCGTACATGTGGAGATCACAGAACCATTTTCCATACACGTTGGCTCCTTTTGAACAGTTCTCCACGTATGTGTATGGTACGTTCCCAGTCTTCCATTATATTCACTGCCGCTAAGTACAGGCACCGCAAAGCTGTGAGAGTAAATACTCTGCGCAAATTTTGTACAGATTACCCTCTCTTCACCTATTTTTGACGATCTGAAACCAACCGAGTTGCTTCCGACAAGGAAATACACCGTATATGGAACAGCCGGATCATTAGAATCATCCCAGGTCACATCAACCAAATACCAGTTATTGTCATCCATTTTAACGTAATTCCACATATGGGGTCCATTCGCATCTCCCACGATCAGCGCGCTTTCAATACCATACCGTTTGCACAGGAGCTTAAATGCCTTTGCATATCCCTCGCACACCGTCTCCCCTGTTCCCGGCAAAAACACACTGCCCGCACAGTGGGCCAGTACCTGATCCCTCTGGCTGAATCCTTCCCCATAAGTAAAATTATTACACAGATAATCATGGATCGCCCTGACTATCTGCTGTTTATTTGACAGGTTGTTTGCACTGTCGATCTCTGCCTTAACCGCCGCAACGCCATTGTCAAAAGCAGCCACATCCCTTCCCGCGCCTGAATATATCATATTCATATTCAGAGTAACTTTCGTCACCGAACTCGGATATCTCGTGCTTGTATAGCTATATGCAAAACCCGGCGCACTCATCCAGAACACTTCCGGGAAATCATATGCAAAAGCCTCATACGCCGCCTGCAACGCATACGTAATCGTTTCATGGGCTTCCAGCAGATCATTATCGTTATAGATTGAAACCGGAGAACTCAGCACAATGGGCAGAGCTGCCCCATCTGAAACAGGCACACGCGAATCCACGTATGATGCTTTCATGGCATTATATATATCCTTTGCACGTCCTGACAGTTGGCCTCCATAAGAATCCAGATATACCCCCACAGAATATGGCTGTATCTCCGGAAGCACAGCGCAGGATGCGTAGCCGCTTTCCTGCAGTTGTCCCGTAACCGTCTCCATCAGCTCCGGAACAGCATCCGCACCCTGGGTATAATCCATGGTATCCACTTCTTCTACCGTAAGAACCATCCCATCATCCAAAAGTATCTGGCTTTCTTCCTGCAAATCTGCCTCAGGCTCTGATATATCCATATTGGTTTCCATAATGGTTTCGGTTTCCGGCACATCCGTGATGTCTTCCGTAGTACTTTCAGACTCCGGTACAACCATACTGTCATCCATAGTGGATTCCGGCTCCAGTACATCCACACATTCTTCCATACTGCTTCCAGACTGTGCCTCATCCATTTGGGGTTCTATGGCCTCTATGATTTCTCCGGCTTCCTGCTCCTCTGCCAGATCCTTTTCAATAGCCTCTTCAGTTTCTGTTATCCCGGTTTCGATGGCACACAGTTCATCCGCAAATGATACATTTACAGACATCATCACTAATGCACATGCCACCCCAAACGCAATTGCCCTCTTTTTCATTTACTGTCCCTTCACATATAAGCCTGTCTCTTATACACATCTGACGCTGCCGACGACTTAATAGGTG
>CAMTFT010000276.1 GCA_947071365.1 uncultured bacterium
GATGTAGCTCCGTCTCGTGGGCTCGGAGATGTGTATAAGAGACAGGTGTACTATGTATCTAGTACACAGATACACAAGAACAGGAGGAACTATGGAATTCAATTCAGCGCTTCCTATTTATTTACAGGTGATGGCCTCAATCAAAAGAGATATTGTTACCGGGAGACTCGTTCCGGGAGATAAATTGCCGTCCGTCCGGGATATGGCGGTTCAGTATACCATCAATCCAAATACGGTCAGCCGCGTGTACCGGGAACTGGAGCTGGAAGGCGTCTGTTTTACGAGGAGAGGCATGGGAACGTTTGTGACGGAGGATGAAAGGAAGGTTGTGCAGATGCGAAAAGAGATGGCGGAGGAACTGGTGAAGCGTTTTTTGGAGGGGATGCACCAACTGGGGATTTCGTCGTCGGAGTCGATGGAACTGATCCGGAAACACAGCCTGGAGGCGGAATAGAGCCGAAGATTTTAAGTGACGCGGACGGAAATGCTTTTGAGAGATTTTCAGTTGAAACAACAAATAATTTTGGCAGGCAGAGGAGAGTTGGGTATGTTAGAGTGCAGAGACATTACGAAGATTTATGGAAGAAAGACAGCGGTGGATCACGTCTCTTTGAAGGTAGAGCCGGGACGGATCTATGCGATGCTGGGGCCGAACGGGAGCGGCAAGACTACGCTTATGAAGATGGCGGTAGGACTTGTGAAGCCAAATTTCGGCGGTTTTTATTACAATGATCAGCCGGTGGGAGTTGACAGCCGGAAAGAAGTGGCCTATATGTCAACGGAGCCGTATTTTTATTCCTGGATGACCGTGGGAGACGTCGGGAAATACTATGAGGATTTCTTTGAGGACTTCTCAATGGAAAAGTATAAAAAGCTTCTGAAGCGGATGGAGCTGACAGTGGACATGAAGACGAAATCGCTTTCCTCCGGCATGATGGCGAAGCTGAAGATCGCCGTCACCATGGCGAGAAAGGCAAAGGTATATCTGCTGGATGAACCGCTGAATGGCATTGATCTGCTGGCAAGGGATGAGATCATGAACAGTGTACTGGAGGCAGCGGGCCGCGATGTTGCCTTAGTGATATCGAGCCATCTGGTGGATGAGCTGGAAAAGATCATAGATACGGCTATTTTTATGAAAAACAGCCAACTGGTGGAAGTGTGCGAGGCGGAGGAGCTCCGTATAGTTCAGGGCAAATCGATCGTAGACAAATATCGTGAAATTTATGGACACGGAGGGGAAGAGTAATGTTAAAGCTGATGAAATATGAGTTCCGCAAGACCATGTTTTCCAAAACGGTTTTGCTGGTAATTACGGCTCTGGCCGAGATCGCATATCTGGTAGGTGTATTTTTTAAGCAGGATAAATGGCTGGCCGTTGGCGTAACGGGGCTTGTCATGTGCGCCATGATCGGTATTTTCTATATTGGTATTGACAGCCTGATCGTATTACACCGTGACTTGAATACGAAGCAGAGCTATATGCTGTTTCTGACCCCGAAGAACAGCTATCAGGTTCTGGGAGCCAAGGTTCTGGAAAATGGAATCTCCATCTTTCTGGCAGGCGCTTTCTTTGCGGTGCTGGCGGCTGTTGATGCAAGCATCGGAATACTTTACATCGGAGGGATAAAGGAATTCCTCGATATGTTGGAGCAACTGATGATCAGCATACGGGTGGATATCCACCTTACGCCGCAGGCTGTTTTGATGCCCTTCTTTGCAATGCTGTCTTCCTGGCTGATGACAGTGGTGATGGGGTATCTTGCTATCGTGCTTTGTGCTACGGTGCTGGCGGGAAAGAAATTCAGCGGATTTGTCAGCTTCGTTATATTTCTTGTGCTGGGCTACATTGCAGGGAAGGCGCTGGATATGCTGCCGAGCCTGTCAAATGATACGGCTGAGTTCAGTATGATCATAGGTGCGTCGCTTGTCATTGTAGTGATCATGTATTCCGTTACGGGGTGGATCATGGAGCGGAAGCTGAGTGTGTAAGTATCCGACCGACAGTTTTAACGCGGTTTTGTATGTGCCTGGCATCGGGCAGCTTTAATGGCATTGTATGTATTTGGCATCCGACAGTTTTAGTAGCTTTGTATGTATTTGACATCGGGCAGCTTTAATGGCTTTGTATGTATTTGGCATCCGACAGTTTTAACGGCCTTGCGTGTGCAGGGCCGTTCAGCATTTTTAACATGTATTTACGCATTTATTTTCTGCAGGTATTCCCGCAGCTCTTCAAATCCCCCGTGCGGATACACGGAGATATCCTTTTCTTCTTTATTGATCAGGCAGTCCGTGAGCAGAAATACGGACATGCCGAGTGTTTCGGCCACCATATCCTCTGAAACGTCATTGCCTACCATCAGGCAATCCCCGGGCTGGCATCCGGTTTTTTGCAGAAGCTCGGAATAATAAGTGGGATTCGGCTTGCAGTAGTGGGAATTTTCATAGGTGGTATAGTATTCAAAATCGGAGGGATCAAGGCCAGCCCAGCGGATTCTGCTTTCTGTGGCGGTAGCAGGGAAAAGCGGGTTTGTCGCGAGGATAACGCGGCAGCCTGCTTTTTTCAGCTCTTCCACGATTTTTTTTGATTCCGGGCTGAAGCCGCAGGAGGCAGCGGCTTTCTGGAATTCGACGCGGTAGAATTCGTCAAATATCGGCTTGTCCTTCAGGGCGGCTTCTCCGTAAACCTTGGTGAAATATGCCCAGAATGCTTCCTCGTTTGTGCAGGAGCCGTTATTTCTGACCATGGCGCTGACGCCACCCCACAGCGTCTCAAACAGCTTTTTCGCTTCGTATCCGTAAGGGGCCACCTTCTTTGCCAGCTCCCCGAAATAAGCCCGGACGAAGACATCCTGATCCATGGGGAGAAGCGTGCCGTCCAGGTCAAACAGAATTGTAGTTATCATATCATTCCTGTAATCCTGCGGACGATTTATCCGCAGGAAATCCTTTCTTTTTGTTGAGGTTGCAGGGGGACTGTGGTATGCATTTGTTCTGCTGGCTATAATGCGCGGATATCATTGACAAGAGCATCCACCTCTTCCTGCGTTGTGCTCCAGCTTGTGCAGAAGCGTACACAGCTATGGGTCTCATCCACCTTCAGCTCATATTCAAAAATATACTTTTGGGCCAGTTTTTCCATTACGCTGTTTTCAAGCACAACAAACTGCTGGTTTGTCGGGCTGTCGATATAGGCCGGAATTTCCTTCTCCGCGAAAGCCTGTTTGATCTGCATTGCACAGGAAACGGCTTTTTTTGTGATATCAAAATACAGTCCGTCTTTGAAAAGGGTGTAGAATTGCAGGCCGAGAAGCCATCCCTTTGCCAGCATCGCACCGTTCTGCTTGATATAGCTTCTGAAATCCACTGCAAGCTGCGGTGTGGGGAATACGACTGCTTCCCCGAACAGTGCGCCGCATTTTGTTCCGCCGCAGTAAAATACATCGCAAAGGCGGGCAATATCCTTTATGGTAACGTCACCGCCCTGTGCTGCGAGACCGTAGCCAAGACGTGCGCCGTCGATGAACAGATAGAGACCGTATTGCCGGCAGACCACGTGGATGTCTGTCAGTTCCTCGAGTGTGTAGACCGTACCGTACTCTGTGGGGAAGGAAATATAGACCATTTTTGGCTGAGTGATATGTTCCTGTACTCCGCTGGTACGGTAAAGCTCTGCCTCAGCGGCGATCTGCTGTGCGGTAATTTTGCCGTCTTTGGAGGGAAGCGCCAGAATTTTATGGCCTGTATTTTCTACAGCTCCCGTCTCATGGACGTGGATATGGCCGGTGTCTGCGCAGATAACGCTCTGGAAGGGGCGCAGCGCGGCTGCAATTACCGTGAAATTCGCCTGTGTTCCGCCTACCAGAAAGTGGACGGCGGCCTTCGGGCAGTCAAGATACTGTCTCTTATACACATCTCCGAGCCCACGAGACGGAGCTACATCTC
>CAMTFT010000277.1 GCA_947071365.1 uncultured bacterium
AGATGTAGCTCCGTCTCGTGGGCTCGGAGATGTGTATAAGAGACAGCTGTGCTGCCGTCCCCCTCTCCTATTCTTTACACTTCTGCCTCACAGCAGCCATTTGTCACTTACGCTGCCTTGCCACTTACCAGCCATAGCCGCTTCTCTTATGCTGCCTTCCCATTTGCCAGTCACATGCGTTTTTCTTATACTGCCTTTCCGTTTGCCAGTCATTTTCCCCGGCTGTGGCACCACTCACTATATATTACTCTGCCCCGAAAATCTCCGCCGGCGTCCAGCTCTCCGGAATCCTCGTCATCACGATATCCTCCACCAGTTCCCGCTCAAACAGATCGAAACTCTTGTTTACAATTCCCATTCGGATAGCACGGCGCGGCGCAAGTCCCGCCCGGACTGTTTTCAGTGCGCCTATCAGACCGCGCAGATCCAGCGGTTTTGTGGATATTTCATTATTGTTCGCCTTCGTCTGCAAATCAAGGAACAGACCGCTGATCTGTTTCAGCCCCTCCTTCTTAAAATCAGGGAACAGATTAGTCAGAATATACGTCAGCGTTTTCTCCGTGGGCGCGGGCATTTCAATTACGAGGAAACGGGATACCAGAGCCTCATTCAGCTCTCTCGTCCCGGCATATCCGTAGTTCATCGTACCGATAAAGCGGGCCGCCTCATGCAGCTCTATCTTATCGTATCCCGGCACATCCAGAATACGCCGGTAATCCAGCGTCGCGTGAAGCACGGAAACGGCATCATTTTTTGCCATATTGACCTCATCAAAAATGCCGAAGCCGCCGGCCACAGCACAGTCATACACCGGCCCGGTGCGAAGCTGAACCTCATTGTCCCGGAATGTGTCCGTGCCGATCAGGGCGCTGCTGTCCATGTTCACATGAAAAGAAATATTCCAGGACGGTCTTCCGAATACGTACGCCAGATTCTCCGCCAGAATATTTTTCCCCGTAGCCTTCGTTCCCGTCAGCAGGATATTCTCCCCCTGAAGCAGCGCAGCCGCCGCCATCTCAAAGGTATCCCGCCCGTAATACGGCAGGACAGGAACGTTGATGCGCCGCTTTAAATTTTCCTCCACAGGATATTTTTCCCGGAACTGCGCAATCGCTTCCAGAAGTCCCGGATTTACGTTCTGTTCCTTTAAGGATTTAAAAATGTGATCCATATTTTTTCTCCTTGATTTTTTTACAGACAAACCATCAAAACACAGAAACCTCGAATCCGCTGTACTAATACAGCGAATAATACGTTGTACTAGATCTCCGTGAAAGAATATCGTTCCTTGATGCCTGATGCAAGAATATCATAAACGATCGTGCCGTCCGGCTGTACCGTCTTGTCAAAGGTCACTTCTTTTCCCTTGAATTTTTCCTTCAAAAATGCGTCGATGTCCTCGATCTCCAGCTCTTCAATAAAAACATCCCGCATCTGATTGTTCGAACACTTGTTAAATATCTCCCATACTGTCTCGTAGCACTTCATACTAATCTCCATTCCGCCGCCAAGTCAGCGGCACAAATATTTTGCCTCCTCATATTTACTTTCACCTGGCATTTCTCCGGCTCTTTTTCCGTCCGACACTGCTTTTTCCGGCAGTTCACATTCTTTCTATTCGTTACTGCTTTTCAGGCAGTTCACATCTTTTCTGCCCGCAGCCGCATAAGCTCATTCATAAGCTCTACTGCCACCGCTTCCTTACTCATTATCTCAAGCTCCCGGACTTCCTTTCCCGATATCAGTGTCACCACATTTGTGTCCGTGCCGAAACCGGCCCCCGATACCTTGACGTTATTCGCCGCAATGAGATCCAGATGCTTTTTCACCAGCTTTTCCTTCGCATGTTCCACCATCTGCTCTGTCTCCATGGCAAATCCGCAGAGCACCTGATGCGGCCCTTTGCGCTCTCCCAGCCACGCCAGAATATCCTGCGTCCGCTCCAGCGCAATGCTCAGCTCGCTGTCCTTCTTCTTCACCTTCTGGTCAGAAACCACTGCCGGACAGTAATCCGCAACTGCCGCCGCCTTCACGATGATGTCCTGCTCCTGCGCCCGGGAAGATACCGCCTCAAACATTTCCTGCGCAGATTTTACGGGAATTACCGTTACTCCCACCGGAGGCGTAAGATTTGTCCTGCCGCTCACCAGAGTCACCTCCGCGCCTCTCTGCCGGCAGATTTTTGCGATCGCATACCCCATCTTTCCGGTAGAATGATTCGAAATAAAACGTACCGGATCAATGGCTTCCATGGTCGGCCCCGCCGTGACCAGCACGCGAAGCCCCTCCATATCCTTTTCAAAAGCGGCATCATTCAGGATATGTCCAAGAATCAACTGTTCATCCGGAAATTTCCCACGCCCCGTATCGCCGCAGGCAAGATGACCCGTGGCCGGTTCAATCACCTGCCAGCCGTACTTTTTCAGAATTTTCTGATTATCCTGCGTCACAGGATTTTCATACATCCTCGTGTTCATTGCCGGAGCGATCAGCTTCGGACACTGGCAGGCCAGAAGCGTCGTCGTCAGCATATCATCCGCCAGACCGTGCGCCAGCTTTGCTATCACATTTGCAGTCGCAGGAGCCACCACGGCGATATCCGCCCTTTTTGCCAGCTCCACATGCTCTACCTGAAACTGGAAATTCCGGTCAAAGGTATCTGTCAGACATTTATTTCCCGTCAGCGATTCGAAGGTGATCGGGTTAATGAACTGCGTCGCGTTCTTCGTCATGATCACATGCACATCCGCATGCTGTTTTTTTATCAGGCTTGCCAGATTTGCCGCCTTATACGCAGCAATGCTCCCCGTCACACCGAGGATCACCGTTTTTCCTTTCAGCATTTTTTATCTCCTCACAATCCGTTTTTTCGCTATTATACAGTGCAGGCCGTTGCCATACTACTTAAAAGTGGCCTGCCCCGAAAATCGCATTGTCTCATCTGGTCTTCCACAACAGTCTGCAATCCTCGAAAACAGCCTCCATCCGCCCGCTTTCCTTCATCCAGGAAAGGTACGAGCGCACCGTGCTTCCCACCAGCGCATACTGCTCAAAATTCATAACAAGGCCAAAATCCTGAAACAGCCTCTGCAAAATCTCTTCAAAGCTCCGCATCTCCCGGCAGATATCCGCGATCCGTTCAGCAATCTCCAGTACCTTGTCGATATTGCACTGCGCCAGCGATGCGATCTCCTCCGTCGCAGCCGCATGAGCCGGAACAAACAGCGCAGCCTTCATTTCTTTTACGCGCTCCAGCGTTTCAAGATACGCTGCCACATCGTACAGAAAGCTGACTTGGTACTTTTCCAGGGTCTCCCGGCTGGAAAGGCAATCTGCCAGGTATACAACATCGTCCCTGGTTCGAAATCCTACCATATCAAAGAAATGGCCCGGAAGGCTGATCATGGAAAGCCCATCAGGAAGTTTGTCTTCTGTAAGCTGCTCTGCGCTGCTCTCCTGCGCCAGCAGAAATTTGTGCCGCAGATCCTTCGGCGGATATCCCCCATACAAAAATGAAGGCTCCGCAATCGGATGATTCGTAAAATCACATTCAATTCCCGACGCATAGATCCTGCATCCGGTCTGCCCCTGAAGATATCTGTTACCGCCGATATGGTCGGCATTGGAATGCGTGTTGTAGATCGCAGTCAGACGCCAGTTGTTCCGGTCGAGGATCTGTCTGACCTTTCTTCCCGCATCCTTATCACTTCCGCTGTCGATCAGGCACACATCCGTCTCATTCAGACGAAACAGGCCAATCTTCGCCGGACTCTGTATGTAAAAGCTGTTCTCTCCCACCTGCTGCAGTTCGTACATAACGCTCACTCCATTCTCTTTTCAAATATTTACAAAATTTGTTCCACTCGTGCCATTGTTAAGACGGCACAACTGCCTCTGTCTCTTATACACATCTGACGCTGCCGACGACTTAATAGGTGTA